>JAZQCS010000001.1:0-22485 GCA_045546415.1 Clostridia bacterium
CTGTTTCTGCACGGTACTCTTCAATCTTTTTGTTGAAATTATCAGCATATGTATTAAGCTGACCTGCAATTTCACTTACGTATGTAGAAACTGACTTACCTGTTTCAATCTGTGAAGCAAAACCAAAGTTTGTATATTTGAATTCGCTGAAGCCTCTTGCAAGAGGTTTGCTGTTTTCAAATGTTTTGGTAAGGATTTCGTAGTCTTCTTCGTTAAGCATTGTCTGATAGTAGTTATCAAGATATGCCTTTCTGCCAACGCCCATGCTGATTGCAAGCTCAACGGCAGCAGCCTTTACTTCTTCGTTACTACCTGCGGGTGTAAGGAAAGCTGCATCTGTGAAGAAGCCGTGAGGTCCTGCAAGCTCAGGATTGGAGTTGGGAATATAGATATAACGGATTGTATCTGTTGTTTCTGTTGTGTTGTTTGTCTTGATGATGTTAGGCATAACATCAGAGCTGAGAGCAACTTCTCTCTTAGCTACAGTGCCGGCTTTATGCATCTTGTAGTCGTAAAGAATGGTCTTGAACTTATCAAGGTCCTGACGGGACTGGTTGGAATCAAGAATAATTTCAACTTCTGTGAAATCGTCATTCCACTTTGTAGCACGGTTAAGAATCCAGTCGGGTCTGCCGAATGAACCTGTGTTGATTGAAAGTTCTTTTTCATCAAGAGCCTTACAAATTTCCATGAAAGCATCAAGGTTCCACTTACCTTCAGCATAGTACTCATGAGGAGTTTTAATGCCATTTTCTTTAAATATGTTTTCGTTGTAGGAAATGTAGTTAAGCTCGTTCATTGTACTGTTTGCAATGCCGTAGTAGTGGCCGTCAAAGTAGCCGTTCTTCATAGCACCTTCATCGATACGTTCATCATCGGGGTTATAGTAACCGTCGATGGGTGCGTAAAGACCGTCAACAATACTGCCGGGAAGCATTGTGCAGGTGAAAACATACTGAATGTCCCAAACATCGCCTGCTGCAATTGCAGAAGCAATATCCTGGGGAGCAGTATCGCTGATTGTAAGGTACTCAACATTAGCTTCGGGGTATCTTTCAAGGAATTCATCAGCACCGTCAGCATAACCCATGTTAAGAGGGTCATCGCCGAAATTTCTGTAAGCGGAAACTCTGAATGTGTAGTCCTTAAGAGCATCTACATCAATTTCCTTAACTTTGGGACCACCGCAAGCTGTAAAGCAAGCAACAGCCATACCAAGTGCAAGCACAAGCGCAAGTGTTCTTAAAATTTTTTTCTTCATTTTTTACCTCCGTATTAACCCGTTTACGGGCATTTTTTTGTTTCCTTTACAGGAAAACTCCATTATTAATATTATACTCCAATTTGCACTTTTTTTCATTATGCAAATGTACGAAATACGAAGGTTTTTTTTGTGCATTTTTTACAATATTAATCTTTTATTACATTTATTACATTTCAAAATATGTTATACGGCTTTATTTTTTCTGTTTCGCTCACATGCTCCACAAGTCTGCTCAGCCATTCAGCTTCCACAAGAAAAAGATTTTTCTCCCCCAGCTTCAGGCATTTTTCCGCTTTTATAAAGCTTTCGTTCACCCGTTCAAGCATTGCATGGTTTGCCGAAACAGCAAGCACTTTTTCAAGCTTTTCCCATTTTTTCCTTGCTCCTTCAAAAATCTCTCCGCTTTTTTCTCCGTAACCATCTGCCGATTCGGTTATCATTACGGATATTTCTTTGCACCGGGTTTCAGTATAAACCGTATATATTCCCGAAAACAGCGGAATTATGACCAAAACCGCCACAGCCAGATAAATTCTGTTCATACAATTCTGCCTCCATCATAAAGCTGACAGTAAAAACTGCCCTTTTCATCAGCCGCACCAAAAAAGACCTTTTTTTCGGAGGCTATCCCTTTTTTCTTAAGCCTTTTTGTGATATCCTCCCGTTTAAGTCCTGCATTTGCCAGGGCTTCATCGTCGAATTTCCCGTCACTTATCACTGCAAAATAAAAAGGCTCTTCCGGAAGGGACATATCCACATCCACGGCAGTAAGAGGACGGTTTGTGCTTTTAGGTACAATGCTTAAGGTGCCGTCGGTTTCAAGGATAGCATATTCCACCTGACGGATATCGCTTATTCCTGCCCTTCTGAGTTCCTCGGTCACATCGTTTATATTGTACCGCATACGCTTCATCTGGTCCCGTTGCAACACGCTGTGCTTTATAATGATTACCGCATCCCCTTCAAGAAAGCTTCGTGCCCTGCGGCTTTTAAGAGATATAACCGACACCGCAATTTCAATTGCCATAAGAGTGAGAATTGGAATTATTCCGTAGAAAAGAGGTATGGAGGTATCCTGCATAGGAACTGAGGCAAGTTCCGAAAGCATAAGTGCCACCACAAATTCCGAGGGTTGGAACTGACCTATCTGCTTTTTACCCATAAGCCTTAATGCAACAACTACAACGAAAAATAAAATCATTGTTCTGATATAATTTATCAGCATCGTCAAAACCTCCTGTTTTACGACATTTTTCCTCTTGACTGCCATCATCATTATGTTGTACAATAGTTAATAAAATATTCCCGGAGGTGAAAGATTCTGAATTTTCTTTCATATGAGCATTTCACAACAAGTTTACCTTCCTTTTCCGAAAACACAACTTATTTTATTTATCTTCAAAAAGGCTGTGCAGAACTCAGTGCAAACCGCAACAGATATGTTCTGCACAGCAGCGACGGAATAATTTTATCCTGCTCCTTTGAAGCTCACTCCGTTTATCCGGGGACATCAGGACTTTTTATAAATCTTTCACCCTATCCCGGTTTTAAAGGTGCTTTAACCCTTAAGGCAGGTCCTAAAACACAGCTTCGGAAAGCTCTTAAAAATTTACTCAATAATGATATTTCATCAGCTCCGGAAATTGCCCGGGTATTATCTGATACATGCGAAAATTTCCTGAGAAGCACCAACAGGCTTTATTCCGTTGCATCTCCCGGCTGTGCCTCAATGGCAAAAAAGTACATTGATGAAAATTTCTGCCGCGATATTACCTTGTTGAATGTTGCACGGTTCTGTGGCACAAGCAAAACACATCTTTCCAAATGTTTTTCCGAAAAGTACAACATCAGTCCGGGGAAATATATCACAGAAAAGCGAATCGAACACGCCCGGGTTCTGCTTGCAGAGACAAGCCTTACCTCAAAGGAAATTGCTTTGTGTTCCGGCTTTGCTTCACCTCAGCGTTTTAACCCAATGTTCAGAAACGCCACCGGATGTACACCAACAGAATATCGGGCAGGTATAACCGTGTCAATCAATGGCAAAAATATCCGTTGAAAGAGGTGTTTATATGAAAATAAATACAATCAACGAAGGTGAATTTTATAAAATTCTTGAAAGTGAAGAGCTGTTTGTTGCAGATTTCTCAGCAAACTGGTGCTGTGAGTGTGCGGATGCAGACAAAATACTTTCAGACTTTTCAAGGGAAAACCCCGGGCTTAAAATTTATCGCATTGATGTGGAGGAATGTACCGATATTGCCAACCGTTACAATGTTATAAATGTACCTTCCGTTCTTGTTTTCAACAGAAAAGCCGTAAAAAGTCGTTCCGACGGAAAATTCACTTTTGAGGAACTGTCCCGTTTGATTTGACAATCCGCAGTTTTTGTGTTAAAATATATCCGAAGTTTTTATCGGATGTGATTTTTAATGCTGATATCAGCAAACAGCTTAACTAAATATTACGGTGACGAATGTATTTTTGAAAATGTTACCTTTGAGCTCGGAGACCACGACAAAGCAGGTTTTGTAGGCTCTAACGGTGCCGGAAAAACCACACTTTTCCGTGTGCTCACCGGAGAAGAGCCTTCGGATGGCGGTGACATTTTTGTAGGCAAAAATGTCCGTATAGGATATATGCGTCAGCACACCAATTACACAACTCACGGAACCATATGGGAAGAAATTTTAAAGGTTTTTGAACCCCTTGTAAAAATGGAACAGGAACTTGATGACATTGTTCTTTCCCTGGAAACCGAAGACGGTGACAGAGACAGCCTTATTGCCCGTCAGACAGCCCTTACAGAAAAGTTTCAAAACGAAGGCGGTTATTTTTACAAAAGTAAAATGCGCTCAGTTTTAATTGGACTCGGTTTTACTGAAGAGGATTTTCACACATCTGTGGAGGTGCTCAGCGGAGGACAGCGAACACGGCTGTTTCTTGCAAGGCTGCTGCTTCAGGAACCCGAGCTTCTCCTTCTTGACGAGCCTACCAACCACCTGGATATTGCCTCTCTTACCTGGCTTGAGGAATACCTTCTTTCATACCCCGGAGGAATTATTGTTATTTCCCATGACCGTTATTTTCTCGACAAGGTCACAAACCGCACCTTAGAAATGGAAAATGGCAAGCTCAGTTGTTTTAAAGGGAATTATTCAAAATATGCCGTTCTGAAAGAAGAACGGAATTTGCACCTTACCAGAGTTTACGAAAACACCACGGCAGAGATAGAGCGACTTCGCGGTATTATTGAGCAACAGCGCAGATGGAACCGCGAAAAAAACATAAAAACAGCGGAGAGTAAGCAAAAGGTCATTGACCGCCTTATGAAGGAGCTTGAAACACCCCCCTCAGAGCAGGAAACAATAAATTTCCGGTTTTCGGCAAAACGCAGCAGCGGTAACGATGTTCTTTCTGCCAGAGGGCTCTCCAAAAGTTTTGACGGCAAACGGATTTTTCAGGGTGCGGATTTAGACATCCGCAGAGGTGAAAGAATTTTTCTTTTAGGCCCCAACGGTTGCGGAAAAACCACATTCTTCAAAATACTTTTAGGCGAGCTTGAAAGTGACCGCGGTGAATTCCGTCACGGAGTAAATGTGGATATAGGCTATTATGACCAGACCGGTGAAAGCCTGAACCCCGAAAACACAATCCTTGAAGAAATATGGAATGCATTTCCAACCCTTAACCACACTCAGGTGAGAAGTGCCTGTGCGGCATTTCTGTTCCGCGGTGAAGATGTTTTCAAACGCATCGGAGACCTTAGCGGTGGTGAAAAAGCCCGTGTTTCACTTATAAAGCTTATGCTTTCAGGCAGCAATTTCCTTATGCTTGACGAACCTACCAACCACCTTGACATTGCCTCCCGCGAAGTTCTTGAAAAAGCCTTCGCAGATTATGAAGGCACAATGCTGATTATTTCCCATGACCGCTATTTCACCAACAAGCTGGCGAATTCCATTTGTGTTATGAGCGAAAACGGAATAAAACGGTATGACGGCAATTACGATTACTATCTTGAAAAATCTGCTCTTGAGGTTCAGAATACCCCCGTGCAGAAAACTGCGGAAAAATCCACCGGTGCAAACGATTACAAGGAACGCAAGGAGCTTGCCAAACGCATTCGCAAGCTTGAAAACACAGTTAAAAAGTGCGAAGAGGAAATTGAACGCCTTGACGGTGAAATTGAGGATTTAAAGGCTCAGCTCGAAAAACCCGAAATTGCAACAGACTACGAAAAAATGATGGAGATAACCTCAAAAATTGAGGCTCTTACCGCAGAATTTGACGAAAATTTCATTCTGCTTGAAGAAAGTGAAAACGAGCTTTTGCAGTTACAGTAATAAAATCCCTTTGGTTCAAAACCAAAGGGATTTTTTTCTACCTTTCAACAATCCATATTGCATCAATGTTTTCAAGCTTTTCCTCCTGAGTTACGCCCCACATAGTGAACACATCACTAAGAGGAGTGTACAAACCGGTTGCCGGGTCTGTGGCATAAAAAATGCCGTTACGGTAATCGGTAAGCACAACGGCGTGTACTGCACCGGTGCTGTAAATGATCATCCCTTCCGGGTGTTTTAAAAGCTGTTCTTTAAAATAATGCACCTTATCGGTATAGTTTTCAAAAAACCTTTTAACCACCCTTACACCTTCGAAATTTATTTCATAATATAATCCCAGGTCAGGGTGCCATATCGTTTCATCCGCTTTAAGACTGCTTTCGGTTATATGGCTGAAATCCTGTCCGTTTGTGTAATAAAGTCTTCGTAGCAGCATTGTAAGTGCACTTGCCGTGCAACTGTCAGACTCCTCCTGCTTAAGGTTCAGCCCCTCCCACGAAGGTGCTTCCTCAGTTTCAGGCTGTTCCGTTTCAGGCTGTTCTGCTTCAGGCTGTTCTGCTTCAGGCTGTTCCATTTCAGGCTGTTCAGGTTGCGATTCTTCGGGACCTTCCGGTTCAGGCTTTTCCTCTTTATCCGGCTTTGACGGTTTGTTTCCACCTCCACCACCTGATGATGACCCTCCACCTGACGGCCCGGACACAACCGGAGGCTCCTCCTCCGTAAGATTCAACCCATTATAAAGAAGCACCGCTGTGTCCTGACGGAGCTGATTTTCATCGGTAGCTTTTTCTTCCGTAAGTCCCTTTTGATGTGCAAGCTTAATATAACCCTCCGGATAGTTTCCAAGCTCTTCTGCCTCGTCACCGTACCCAAGGGCGCACACCGTCATTTTTACTGCCTGCACCTCGGTTACCGGCTCGTCGGGTCGAAAGGTTCCGTCATCATAACCGTGAAGTATCCCCTTTTCCACAGCCGATGCCACGTATTCTGCCGACCAATGGTCTTGGGTCACATCAGAAAAAATAATTTCCTTCGGTTTTGCCGTTTCCCTTTCTCCTGAAAATCTGTGCATAAGTACAGCAAATTCTGCCCTGGTAACCTCTTTTCCCGGGTTAAAATTGCCCTGGTGGTCACCGGTAAAAAGCCCCTGCTTTGCAGTTTCGGTTACAGCCTCGCTGTAATACGCCCATTCCGGCACATCAGGAAATGCGGCAGATACAGAAACACCACCGCAAGCTACAGCAACTGCAACTACGCACGATATTATTTTTTTGTTATTCATTTTGTTTTCCTTTCTTTCCCTCAATTCCATTTTAACAAAAACCAACACAACAGTCAATAAATGTCACGGAATTGAAACAGGTAATTTAAGGAATCATTTTCATCAGCGCACCATAGCACAACAAAAAGGGATGTCGCAAAGCGCCATCCCCTACAAATATTAAATTTACCCATTGGAGTTTATTTCAGCAGGTTTCCAGAATCCCTTTAAGATAGCCTATGGCAAAAAGTCTGCCGAGAGCATCGTAGCCTGCGTGGGTTATATCCTCCCCTGCCATTGTGGGCACATGGTCCACACGGATTGGCACATCAATACCAAGCTCCTTATAAAGACGGATAAGTCCCGGCATATCCAGTGCGCCGTTATCATGGAAGGTTTCACGGAAACCGTTTATATCTCCCACGGTGTTACGGAAATGAACAAACATTATCTTATCCGCAAAATCACGAATTGTTTGCTCCACATCCTCACCCATTATGTAATAATTTGCCTGACACATTGTGATACCGAGGCTATCACTAGGGCAAATATCATAAACCGCACGGCGGATATTCTCCTTGCTTATCATAATCCGTTCCACCCCATCAAGCCTCGTCAGTGGCGGGTCATCGGGATGAAGGGCAAGCTTTATACCGTGCTTTTCGGCGTGTGGGATTACCGCTTTTATGAAATATTCATAGTTTTCCCACAACTGCTCTGCCGTAATAACCTTGTCTGTACCTTTGAAATCCTTCAAATCAAAAGCCGTTACCCTTGCGCCGCCCCTTTCGGGAAAATCGGCAGAGGTACGGAGCCACCCGATATGTGCCATAAAATTAAAGCATATTGTACGAAGGTCAAGCTCTTCCATTATGGGGAACATTTTTATAACCTTTTCAATGCACTCATCTCTGAGTTTATCCCCTGCCTTGATATGGTCGTGCAGTTCATTTGGCATAGGCTCAATAATTACGGGGGTTATGCCGTAATCGGTAAAGCTTTTGTGTACCTGTCGCCAGTGATTATAATTTGTTATATCAAAATCTGCCGTTTCGGGCAAACGGATAACACCGTGATTCACTCCGCATTGCAGGGCAAAATCCCATGTGATGTCCTTTGTACTTCTTAAATAGTCTGTTATTAACATTCTACACTCCTCCAAGAGTTAAAAATCCCCCGTCAACAGGCACGGTAATGCCTGTTACAAAGCCTGCCTGTTCAGGACTGAGTAACCAATTAACGCAACCAAGCAAATCCTCGGCTTCTCCGAATCTGCCCATTGGTGTATGGTTTATTACCGCCTGACCTCTATCGGTAAGACCTTCCTCAACGGTGCCCAGATAGTTCTTACTGCGCTCGTTTACCATAAACCCGGGCGCAACGGCGTTTATACGGATATTCGCAGGGGCAAAATATGCCGCCATAGACTGTGTAAGGTTTGCTATTCCCGCTTTACTCATTGCATAAGCAAAGTTTCGGGTAAGGGGGCAATATGTGTTCATTGAAGCAAAGTTCAGCACACTGCCTCCCCCAAGTTTTATCATATGTTTGCCAAAAGCAAGAGTGGGGTAAACCGTACCCATTGTGTTAAGTTTCAGCACACCTTCAAATGCATCCATATCCACATTGTAAAAGCCTTTTAAATCCTCAGGTCTGTCCTCGGAAAGTTCACGGGGGTCAAACTTTGTAATGTTCGGCATAGCCTTTATGTCGTTACCGCCTGCACCGTTTACAAGAATTGAGCAGGGTCCGTAGGTTTTTTCCACCTTTTCTGCAAGTTCATCTACTGCGTTTCTGTCGGTTACATCGCAAGGCATAACCTGTGCCGTGCCGCCTTTTTGGGTTATTTCTTCAAGCACCTTTTCAAGCTTGCTTGCGGTTCTTCCCACAAGCACAACCTTTGCGCCCTTAGCCGCCAAATCCTTAGCAATGGCAGAGCAAAGTGTACCCCCTGCACCGGTAACCACCGCAACTTTTCCTTCATATATCTTTTCCATATCATTTTCCCCCTGTCAGTGTTTTTGCATTTTCATAGCACATCTTTTTTATTATTTCTCCAAGCAGATTTATATCTTCAGGATATTCTCCACATTCTACCTTATACGCAAGCCACGAGCAAAGCACACGACGGAAATAATCGTGGCGGACAAAGGAAAGAAAGCTTCTTGAATCGGTAGTCATTCCAACAAACTCCGAAAGTACGCTATAACACGAAAACTCATCAAAAAATCGTTCCATTCCCTGCTTATGGTCGCACCACCACCAGGGCGGTCCCTGAGTAACAACCGAAGGGGCGCCATCTGCTGAATAGGACCCCGAAAGGATTGCAAAGGCACTGTTGTATGCAGGGTTTAAGGTAAACAGAATAGTTTTTGGCAACCTTCCGTTTGTTTTTTCAATATCATCAAGCATGCTTGTAAGCCCTTTTATGCTGATTTCATCACCGATTGCGGCATAGCCTCCTGCTTTACCCGCAACTTCACAAAGTCTGCCGCTGGTTTCCCGTTGTGCGCCAATGTGAAGCTGAAGTGTCATTCCCCTTTTTGCACATTCGCCCCCAATGAAACGAACCATTTCCCATTTGAGTGCCTCTTCATCCTTCAGGTTTTTTGGCGCATCAATTTGGTATTCAAAGCCGTTATCAAGAGAAATATCAGCAAACCTGCAACCCGCTTTTTCAAAAGCCTCCAGGCGGATTGAAAGAGCATTTTTATAGCCTTCAACCGTTGTTTCGCCTAGAAGGTTCAACAGGTTTTCGGAAGGAGTTAAAATATCATCGCACCGAAGAGATGGTGCAAAATTTTGTTCACTCTCATAGAAACTTACATCCTCCATCAAGCCGTGACAAGGTGCAGAATATTCCACCTTAAAGCTTTCAAGCAAGGTTTTGGGTGTTAAGGTTTTTACCTTTTCGTTAAGCAAATCCCAAAGCTTTCCCGCATTTTCTCCGCACAAGGGTATTTCACATTCAAAAACCGTTTCCATCTCCATTTTGCACCATTGATGCACAGGTGTACCCAAAAGTCTCGGATATATTCCGCACCATTTTTCAAACCGTTCAAAATCGGTGCAGTTTCCCGTTATATACTTTTCCTCCACACCGCAGATGCGCATAAGACGGTGCTTGTAGGGGTCGGCGGAAATCCACATTTTTGTAATGTTTTCAAAAGGTGCATTTTTCTTCAACGCCGCAGGCGGCAAATGGTTATGGTAATCAATTATGGGCAAATCCCGTGCATATGTTTCGTAAAGCTTTTGTGCCAAAGGGCTTTTAAGCAGAAAGTTTTTATCCATTATTCATTCTTCCTTTTATTCTACTTCAACCAACACAAGGGCGTTGTTACTGAAGTTTATTTCAACTGTATTGTCGGCTGAAAAATCCTTTTCATATATATCTGACGGTTTCATAATGCCTTCTTCTTTCAGAACCGCTATCTGTTCCGCAGTATATTCACCGTCGCCCCACCCGTTCCGAAGTGCCAACCTGTACGGGTTTGTGTGTGTTTCATCAATGAGCCACAAGGTAACCTTATGTTTCCCTTCAAGTCCTTCAAAGCAGATTTTTTCATTAAGAGGCGGAAGATTTTCGTTAAAGTTTTCGGAAGCATAGGCTATCATTACCGAAACTCCCTCTCCCTTTGTTGCAATAATCTGCATATCTTCATTATCGCAAAAACTTTCGAGAAGATTTTCATATACCTTATCAAACAAAACATAGGCGTTATAAATAGGTTTTTTTATGTGATTAAGTGTAAACAAACTGCGAAATCCCGAAAAATCCACCTTCATTTCGTGCTGACCCGAAAGGCATATCATAAGCTTATCTATACGCCTTTCCGAATCAATATAGGCTTTTACCATTTTCGCCATAAACACAGGCATAATACTGTCCTCACGGAACATAATACCCGGGCATTTTTCACGGTCAATAAAGCCTCCCGAAGAAGCACCCCATTCATCCACAATAATTTCTGCAGAGTCAAAATATTTTTTCACGGTACTCTCCAGCTCGGCAAACTTTCTGACCGGGTCATTGCTGTTCAGAGGTTGTTTTCCTGAATTTATCTTGCCGGGTTCGGTACCGTAAGCATGTACCGAAACAAATTTAAGTGGAATTTTCTGTTCACGGACATTTTTTAAGAAGCCGTCAAGAAAATGAACATACATAGAAAGCCCCGGGCCTCCCACACAAAGCTTCTCACTCACTCTTGAAATGCCTGAAGCAAAACATCCGTAAAGTCTTGTGTATGTATCAATTCTCGTTTTTGCGCCCCGGTTGTCATCATCAAGCACACCCATAAAAAAGGGGTGTGTATCCGGTTCATTCCAACATTCAAGGTACCACCCGGAAACCGTTTCCAACCCGTATCTTTCAACAATATGTTTTGTGTATTCATAGCATACCTCTTCCCACAAAGAGAAATCGGTGGGGGCAGAGGTTATTATCACTTTGCCTTTGTAACGGGTTTTATTTTTTGCCATAACACAGGTAACCTCGGTATCAGAGGCAAGACAGGCAGGCATAAAGTTATAGCTTACAAGAAGTTTAAAGCCTTTTTCTACCATATAGTCCATACGGATATCGTTAAGGGTAAAATCGTAACAAAGCTTACCTTCGCTATCCATAGTGACAATATCTTCAAGCATTGCATATATGCGCACGGTATCTGCCACACGGTCTGCGGCTACATCATCAAGTATTTCCCTTCCCCAATCGTCCTCAATGGCATCCGTGGGATGAAAGTGTATTCCGTTCCAGAACCTTTTAATTTGCTTTATATTTTTTTTGCAATTAACCGTCACCATACACGGCACCCCCAAACTTTATTAATTTTATTATACTTTTTCCATCGCTTTTTCTCAATATATAATATAACCGTAAATTTATAAATTTCAACGATTACTCTTGATTTTTAAATGTTTATTTGTTATACTGAAAAAAGAACTTATTTGCGAGGTTATTTTTATGGATAATTTTAATTTTAACATAACCGACATTGATTATGTCACCCTTAAAACCTATCCTCCGGGAAGCACTTATTCCACCCCGCTTCGCCACTCCTACCGTATAGTTTACATTTTCAGCGGCGAAGGTGAGCATCAGTTCAAAGACCACCGTTTGATGGCATCTGCCGAAAATGTTGTTTTGCATCAGCCGGAGAAAAACTACACTCTTACCTCTGTAGGAGACGATCCCTGGAGCTTTTGTGTAATTTCCTTTTTCACCGATGTTCCCCTACCGATAGTTCCTGCCATTTCAACTCCCCGTCACGGCGGAATGATAAGGGATTTGTTTGTTCAGGCGGATAAAGTGTGGAGCTACAAAAACCCCGGGTATATGTTAAAGCTTAAAAGTATTTTGTATACAGTTATTTATGAGCTTATAAAATCCGATGTAACGGAGCAATACAGCAGTTCCATAGACAAGGCGGTAAAATTTATAAAAACCAACTATAACAAAAAGCTGACTGTTGCAGGTCTTGCAGAAGTTTCGGGGTACAGTCCCTCCCATTTCAACAGTGAGTTTGTCCGTCTTGTGGGGAAATCACCCATGAAGTTTTTAAATGAAATACGCATAGAAAGAGCAAAAGAGTTGCTTCGCACCGGGCTTTTTTCGGTCAGTGAAATTGCCGATACCTGCGGTTTTGAAAACACCTACTATTTTTCAAATGTTTTTAAAAAACATACAGGCGTAAGTCCGTCCCGATTTTAATCTGAAAAGGAGTTTTTCTAATGAACTACAACCCATACGGTTACTTTGAAGGTGACGAATATGTTATTACAGAGCGGAAAACACCCCGTCATTGGTACAATTATTTTTTCAACGAAACCTACAATGGCTTTGCCTCCCAGGTTGGCTTTGGCGAAGGTTTTTGTCAGGACGAGCTTGCACGACGGGTTCAGCTTATAACCGACAGATGTGTGTATATCACAGACAAGCCCTCGGGAAAATGGCACACCGCCGTTGGTCTGCCTATGACCGAAAGCTTTGATTTTTATCAGTGCCGTCACGGTCACGGTTACACCACTATAATCTGTGAGAAAAACGGAATGCGTTCAGAATTTACTGTTTTTGTCCCAAGAAAAGGTGATTTTGAGCAATGGATTGTCAAGGTTACAAACCTTAAGGACATACCCGTACACATTTCGGTTATCGGCTATGCTGCAACCAATTTCGACAACCCTTATGTACCTCAGGGCTATAACAACACCTCTTCCTCTTTTTCCGAGGAATTTAACGGAATTTTAGGCAAGGCAGTCACAACCATTCACGCAAAAAGCGACCCCACCTCATTTGCATATATGCTTTGCGACACCGAGGTTTCAGGTTACGATTGCAGAAAGACAGGCTTTCTCGGCACATATGGTACAAAAGAGACCCCCGAGGCACTTACCTTTGGCAACGGTTGTACCAACTCGGTTTGTTGTGCGGAAAAATGTTGTTTTGCTCTTGAAACTGAAATGGATTTATCCTGCGGTGAAACCAGAACAGTAGTTTTTCAGACAGGTTTTTCGGAGGTTGCGGATCTTGAAAAAATTACAGATACCGTAAAAAACGGTGTTCCGCAAAAACTTCTGGATGAGGTGAAATCCGCTTATGCAGAGGAAATTTCACAGGTTAAAATTTCAACTCCCGACGAAAACTTAAACCACGCTTTTGAATTTTATAAATATGCAACACTTATGGGCAGCCATTGGGCAAGAGTCCGTCATAACGGCTACCGTGATATGTGCGGCGACAACGATGCTCTTGCTACCTTTAACCCCGAGCTTGCAAAAGACCGTGCCGTGAGAATTCTCGGCTATCAGTATTCCAGCGGTTATGCTCCCCGTACCGTACTTGAAGGTGCCGTGCGCCCTAACAATTTTGCAGATTGTGCCGTATGGATAACTCCTATGATTCACAACATCGTTATGGAATCCGGTGATGCGGAATTTCTTAACCGTGAGGTGCTTTTCAATGACGGAACATCTGCTACCGTTTTTGAACATTGCCGTCTTGCGGTGGAATATCTTTACAATTTCAAAGGTAAAAACGGGCTTGTTAAAATCTGGGGTGGCGATTGGAACGACGGTCTTCACAAAATGGGACTGAACGGTGACGGTGAAAGTGTCTGGCTTTCCATTGCCTGGTACAGAGCCAATAAAATGTTTATGGATTTGTGCCATATTCTGGGCAAAGAAGGTTTAATTCCCCTTCACGCCGAGATGGGCGAAAAAATGCGTCTTCTTATTGAAGAATTCGGTTGGGACGGTGAATATTACATTGCCGCCATTGACGACTACGGCGTAAAGCTTGGCTCTCACGAGAACGAAGAAGGTAAAATGTGGCTCAACCCCAACACCTGGGCAGTGCTTGCAGGTATTGCAGATGAAGATAAGCTCCGCAAAATTATGCAAAAGGTTGATTTTTACCTTGAATGTCCCTACGGCACACGGCTCAATTACCCTCCCTGCACACATTTTAAACCGAATATGGGTTCGTACCCTTCACAACCTCAGGGTACACTTTTAAACAGTTCTGTTTATCTTCAGCCTCAGGCCTGGAAAATGTGGGCAGAGGCAATGCTTAAAAACAACGAAAAAGTTCAGGAAGCCCTGGAGAAAATTCTCCCCTGGAACAACAAATGGTCACAGACTCAGGGTGAACCTTACATTCTTTACAATTATTATTGTACAGAAGAAACAGGCTACCGTGCAGGGATTCCCGGTCAAAGCTGGCGTACTGCCACCCACCCTTGTATGGTTAAGGGACTTATCCGTTACATATTCGGTTTTGCTCCCGATGAAAAAGGCGTTAAGCTTGACCCGTGCCTTCCTCCCTCCTGGTCAGAATGTTCCGTTACAAAAGTCTTCCGCGGATGCACATATATAATCAATTACAAACAAAACGGCGAAAACAAAGTCCTTGTAAACGGTCAGCCCTTTAACGGTGATTACCTTCCTTATGAAAACAACGGCACAATAACCGTTGATTACTCAATTTAACACTTGATTTTTCCGTCAAAATCATATACAATATAAGTATACGATTTTGACGGAGTGTTTTTTTATGAAGAAAAATATATCATTAATTTATCGGTTATGCTTTATAATTTTTGCTTTATGGGGGCTTTTTGAATACAGCGGTTACACCGTGAATCCCTACGCCCTGCTTGGTTTTGTTCCCATGGTAATTACCCTGTGTGCCATATGTATTGCGGTAGTTTTCATTTTAAGCCTGAAAGCGGTTCCAAAGGGTGCTATGCTTGTTGTAAAGGGCTTGTGCACTCTGCTTGCGGTAATTGTGCTGATTATGAACAGTCACATTATCCTGAGCTTTTTCACAAATGGCTGGATAACCGGTGTTCTGCTACCGATAATGATGATTTCAGACTGGCTTCTGTTTGACAAAAAGGGCAGTTTTTCTCCACGGGATTTACTCATATGGCTTGGTGTTCTTGCAGGTCTGTTACTGCTTCTGAACTATGTTTTTGGTGATATTCCCTGGCTCAGCGACATCATAAGCTTTCTGCGTAACCCTGAAAATCTGCTCAGACTTTTGCTCGGCATTGGTGCCTGTGCATTGCTTATGTACCTTATTGATTCCATCTTTGGCGGCGGAGGGTCCGAAAGCTTCAATTCTCTGCTTCTGCGCCTTGCCTTTCTTCTTGCAGAAGGATATTGCTTCCGGGAAATTGCCGCATCAAGTCTCGGCAGATTCATAACCTCACTTAAATACTACTCTCTGTTTATAAATTTCCTTTGTTTTCTTTGCATTGCGGTGCTTGTTATCCGCAGTATTTTCGTGAAATCTTCAAAAAACAGCGAAATATACACCCGTATAAAAAACGGACTTGCCTCCTCAATTGCCGTTCTGCCCGTTTTCTTCGGAATGTATGGCGATTCCATTTTTGGCGGAGGTACTGTGTGCCTTCTGCTTTGTGTTGTGTGTCCCCTGCTTATGATTGCAGATTGCCTGCTGTTTGACCGCAAAAATTCAGTAAAAGCCTACGACCCCTGTATTTATGTTGTTATTCCCCTCATTCATTTTGTAATAACCTATTACATTCTCCGACCCCTTGCAGGGCTCACAACCTATTCCCACATTTCCTATCCCCCTTACGCAATGCTTGGCATGGGGCTGATGGTTGTTCTTGCGGTGGGCTACATATTGTTTGTTGTGAATAAAATTAAAAAGAAATAGGAAAACCGCCGCAGCTTTTGCTACGGCGGTTAATTTTACGGCTTTTCAGGATTATTTGTTACTCCAAGAAGATAATCTATGCTTGTATTATAAAACTCCGCAAGTTTTATAAGTACATTTGTAGGAATATCGTTTTCTCCGGTTTCATATTTTGAATACCCGGTCTGTGACATATTCAGTATTTTTGCAATATCTGTTTGGGTCATATCTTTATCTTCTCTTAAGTTTCTTAATCGTTCATACATGTTTTCACGCTCCTGACAAGAATATTTTAACTTATTTTTGTCAGAGGTATTTGCTTTTAACCTGAAACAGGTTATAATATTCCTAAGGAGTTGAAAATATGAAATTAAGTAAAAAGCAAATGCAATTAATAAATAATCTATATAAAACATCTGCCAGACTGAATTTACAAACACTGTGTCGCAAGCCAAATAAGAGATTGTTATATGATGACGCACTTCTTTTAGTTGAGCTTTCTCAACAACTTCTTGATAATATTGAATATCTGAATTCAAACAAAAAATAGGAAAACCGCCGCAGCAAATGCTACGGCGGTTTAAATTTAAGGTTTTTCAGGATTATTTGTTACACCAAGCAGTTAATCTATGCTTATAATAAAGCGTTCCTTTGTCCTTCTTTCCTCTACATATTTATGTATTTCTTCCGTATCTTTTGGAAAACCGGCATAGACAGCATTGTAATGTACCTTTACCCCTTCAGGTGCATCAATTTCCCCTTGTCCCCCATAGTATATAACAGTAGGCGCAGCACAGCCGTAGAGTGTTCTACTATGAGCAAAACTGTCTGCTTCTACTGTTCCGGGCAAAACAAGAGTTCTCAGTGATTCGGTTCCCATAAAAGCTCCCCATTTGATAGAGGTTACGCCATAAGGAATTGTAAGATTTGTAAGTGTGATGCATCCTTCAAAAGCAAATTCACCAATTTCGGTTACGCCCTCCGGCAATACTATTTTTTTAAGCTTCACACAGTCTCTGAAGCTTGAACCACCGACACTTTCCAATCCTTTTTTAAAGCTTATTTGTTCCAATGACTTACAGCCTGAAAATGCCCCATTCACCGAAGTTACTACTCCGTTTATTTCGAGAGTTTTTAAGTTTTTGCATCCGCTGAAAGTTCCGAACAGCTTACATCTTTCTGCCTTTATCGTTACCTTTTCAAGGTTTTCACAATATTTAAAGGTCTCTGCAAAATCCGACACTCCCGCAGGAACAACTACCTCTATGAGTCCGGTTGATTCAAACACTTCATCTTCCATATCCTGCAACCCTTCGGGCAGGACAATTTCCGTCAACGATTCACAACCCGAAAAGACACCGTGATAAAGTACGGTTATGTTTTGGGGTATGTTTATTTCTTCCAATGCTTTACATCCGGCAAATGCACTCGGTCCGATATACACTATATTTTCGGTCAGATATACCCTTTTCAGAGATTCACAATACAAAAATGCCTGTTGCCCTATATACGCTATGCTGTAAGGAATATCTATAGTTTCAAGCCCAGAACATTCACCAAAAACCCTGTAGCCTATCGCATACATAGTGGTTGGCAGCTTTACGCTTTTTATTTTTGTACACCCATAAAAAGCTGCACTTTCAACATCAACAATCCCTTCGGGAATAACCACGCTCGTTATCTCTCTCGCATATAAAAATGTTCTCATTCCGATAGCAGTTACTTTATATCCTCCCAGGGTATCAGGAATAACAATGTCTCCCTGAATGCTTTTGTCAAAAGCAACAATTTTGGCTTTTCCATCCGTCACAACATATGTATACGGTCCCTCCTGAAAACTTTCTTCCGCACTTGCTATACAGGAAATCCCACAAAGAAACATCGTAACAAACAACAAAATTGTCAGAAATCTTTTCATTTCAATTCTCCTTCTTCACCTGATTATTTTCAGTATATCACACTTTTACATAATTTGTCAATCAAGTTAAAGTTATTGTATAAATTTTGTAACATAAAACCGCCGCAGCTTTGCTACGGCGGTTAAATTTTTATTCTTTTATCAGCGGCATTACTGTTGCGCGTTCTACTACATAAGGGTTTTCAAACATATTTTTCCGTATTGTTTCTGTACGGTTTTCAATTACCAGAGTGTACAGCCTTCCTATTGCCTCTTTTATGGTTTCGGTCCAGCCGGTTTCTACTGTTGTAACACCGCCAAAGCAATATTTTGAAGGCTTTATATTGTTAATGCCAAGAACAGAAACCTCCTCCGGAACCTTAACACCAAGCTGTTCAAGACGGTCAATAAGTCCGAATGCAATTTCGTCGTAAGCGCATATAATTGCTGTCGGCAAGCCATTTTTAACATAAAACTCTGCCGCAGCTTCTCCTGCCTTTTCAAAACGGCTTTCGGTTTTAAAGATGAATTTTTCATTTCCCGGGCAATATTTTTCAAATGCCGTTTCTTTTGAAACTGTAAGAAGCTCTCCGGCAAAACCTATTTTTTCATGTCCCAGTTGTTTTAAATATTCCACCGCTTTTTCAACTGTTGGGTTTGTATGTATACGGTATTCTGCAGGGCATTCTGTCAGAAGCGGAGTGTTTTTAGCAGTTATGCCTGAGCCTAAATATATAATAGCGTGAATGTTTTTGTTCTTATCGCATTCTTCGACTATTATATCCAGGCGTTTTTCATCAAAATTATACACATAAACCACACAGCTTCCGCCAAGGTTTTCCACCTCACGGGTTATAAATGTTACATGCTCAGAATAATGTATGCTGATTATTTCCGGGCATATAATAGCCACCGTAAAACGACTCTTGCTTTTGTTTTCAAGACTCACCCGTTTTTTGTCGGAAAAATAGCCTGATTCTTCAGCAATTTTCATGATTTCCATACGGGTACTTTCCGAAACATCCTTTGCTCCGTTTATAGCCTTTGAAACTGTAGATATCGAAACATTTGCAAGCTTTGCCACATCTTTAAGTGTCACAAAATACACCTCTTTACTGAACCATTATTTTCTGTTTTTCAATTACAAAATGTGTATAAAGAATTGCCGCCATAACAATTATAAGGCCGATTCCGGCAAGAAGCTGCTGACCCAGAAGGTTAAAGCCTAAAACGATATTTCCGTTTGCCTGAACATCTGCAAGTATTTTACCTGCAACAAAAGCTGCACCAAAACCGCACAAGCCACCTATACTGTTTTTAACAGCCATTGCCTGAGTAATATATTTTGAATCAACATAGCTGTATGTAATGTTAAATGAGTTCTGGTTTGTACCTGCCGTTGCACAGTTATAAAACACGGTGTAACCGATAATAAGCCACCAGGTTTCCTTTGTGGTGAACATGATGCATACAAAAGCTGCCGCCTGAAGAAGCATTCCAAGCTTCATACCCTTTGCAAAAGAGGTTTTGTCGGAATATTTTGCAATGGGCTTGGAAATAAGCGCTCTTGTAAAGTTGCCGAAAATATTAATTGCCTGAACAAGAATCATTGTCATGGCAAGGTCGTTTGTTTTCAACGTTCCGATGAAACCAATAAGGAAATATCTCGAGGTGTCAAAAAGTATTGTAAGTACAATTATGCTGCGGAAATTCTTGTTTCCTGCGGTGTTCCTGAGAACCTCTTTAAAAGGAGCGCTGTCTCCTTCGTGTTCGCTTTCATCTTCCTTTTTTATCATTTTAAGACAGATGAAGTTACATATATTCAGAACAAGCACACCTATAGCAATAAAGAGAAATGCACCTTCAAGGTTATCAAGACTTTCAAATTTATCAATAATCCAGCCTATAACAAAGGTGAAAATCATACCGCTGATAAGGGAAATAATTTCCTTGTTGGCAGAATATCTGGCTCTTTTGGTAGGTTCAACAAAGGCGTTTGCCCATTTAAAGCACATTGAAAGAATAAGATATTTGGCAATGTATGCCACAAGCACACTCAAAACAGCAAGAAATGTTCTTACACCCTTGTTTGCCGGAATAAAGGGGATGAAATACAAAAACATAAAGAAAAATATGCTCAGCGTATCGAAGAACATAACAATCTTTTTTGTACTAATTTTGGTTTTTATAATAGGTATGGATAAAAGCTGAAACACGAAGGCAAGAGTTATAAATGAGGAAATAACGCCTGTAAGTGCATCACTTATGCCAAGATGTGTAAGAAGCTTTGCGAGGAATGCATCCGTTACAAGAAGAGACACAAAATACTCCACGGTACATTGTGCCATATATGAATTTCGTGAGCGTTTATACTCCTTTGACTGGTAAATATCTTTACAATCCACCATAAAAAAACTCCCTTTCTTTATTATGTTAAAATTATAACATAAAACAACATGGAATGCAATAGACTTTTTCCCGAAAAGTTTTCGCTGTCATGAGAAAAAAACAAAAAAGCACCTTGCATAATTGTGCAAGGTGCCAAACGTCATCTGGTTTTGTTTTTAAGCTCACGAATAAATTCCCCGCGGTTCAGGGCATCAACATTATCAATAACCTTAATATCCATTTCCGCTGCTCTATGAAGAAAATGCTTTTTGCTTTCAGTATCCCTGGAAATAAACGTTGCAATAAGAACTTTTTTTGCATATTCCCCTGCAAACTCTTCAGCAACTGCCGAAAGCTCATAAAGTGACTCTTTATGCACCTCACCGTTTTTACAGGAAACAAACACCGGAACAAGTCCCCGCATCAGCATTAAATCCACTTCGTTTTTTACGCTTCTGCCGGAAAAAGCATTTCCGTCCCAATCAATATGTACCCCAATATCCGCGTCAGTAAACCAGCCCGGCTCTTCTTTATTAAGCTCCTGAGAGGCAATAATACTGTAAAGCTCAAGAATGTTACCTGCTTTTGTAAGACAGCGTTTAACCTGACGATTTTTATAATTAAAGGTTAAAACTCCGTTTTTCAGCGAGTAGTTTCTCAATATGCCGTTATCACAAAGGGGCCGTATAATATCTGTATGAAGCATTGTATCTGCACCGCGGCGTTCCATAGCATTTATATCTGCAGTAACCGAAAGGTCCTGCACTCTGCCCCACTCTTCCAAGCTCCGAAAAACATTGGACTGTTTATTCCACAAGCCACACCTTTCACGGCAGATATCCCACATGGTGTATACATCACGGATAAAGTCTCCGTTGAAATCCCAGGTAACATCGCCCGGCTCATTTTCAAGAACAACGCCTCCGCCAAGCACAATGCTTTCTTTTACGGAAATTTCCGCATTTTCCGGTTCAGGAAGCTCATCACAGTTGCTGACCCTTACCATTCTGCCGCTGTTCACATTGAACTGCACCATAGGTACTGTATATTTTGCCGATATGAACCCCATTGCTGCCAGGGACAGCTCTTTACCGCCGGTCAGGTCAAAACAGCAATCGTCATTTGTTTTAATTATGTTTTCAAGCTTATTTATAATGTCTTCAAAATCGTACCGTTCAACCTCGCAATACTTAATTTCCACGGTATTACCGCGCATCTCAAAAAACCTTTCAATTGCCGTCCGTTTTGAAGATGACATAACTGCTTCATATCCAACAAAATAAACCTTTACCGGGTTGAGCCTTGTAGCTGCCACTACATTATTAATTTGATTATCGTCAAAAAACTCAATTAATGTTTTAATTTAAAACACCTCATTTTTACATTTCAATTAATTTTCAGTACCACATAACGCGTTTACTCTGCAAAGAGCCTCATCAATGTTTTCAGCAAAGGAATCTGCTCCCGCCTTTGCATAAAAACCCGATTTTTTCATAACAGAAAGAGGTTGTGCATTCACATGGGAGAAAATTACAACGGTTCCGGTTTCGGTATATTTTTTACAAAGCTTTTCAAGCGCCCACAAAGCCGTTATATCCATAGTCTGTACCCCATGCATACGGAAAATTACCGCTTTTGTGTGGGTATCATCGCAAAGATTGGGTATTTTATCTGTTGTAGCAAAGAAAAGCGCTCCGTCAATATCGAAAATTTTTGCACCTTCCGGAACATTTTTAATCTGCTCGGTATCTTTCTCATTTGTCCACGGGCGTATATGGGTTACCTCCTCCATACGCTTCATAAACAGTATAAGGGTAATTACAAGACCTACCTCAATTGCTACCACAAGGTCAAACACAACAGTCAGCAAAAAGGTTACCACAAGAACTGTTATATCACTCTTAGGTGCACTTTTGCAAACCTTTACAAACTTCCGCCATTCGCTCATATTATAAGCAACCATAAAAAGAATTGCTGCAATTGTAGGCGTTGGAATATATGCAGCATAAGGCATAAGCACCACAAGGATAAGCAGAAGAACAACAGCATGTACCATTCCCGACACGGGAGAGCGACCGCCGTTGTTAACATTTGCCGCTGTTCTTGCAATGGCACCCGTTGCAGGAATACCACCAAAAAGACCTGAACAGATATTTCCCGCAC
>JAZQCS010000002.1:0-18821 GCA_045546415.1 Clostridia bacterium
TTCTGCGAACCTGAAACGGATGGAATTTTGAGGGGATTTTGGTGCGGAAGATGCAGCAAGGCTGACGCCTTGCAAAGATGACAAGCCGAAATACACCGAAATTCCGCTGTTTAAGGCGCGGTTCGGATATCTGCTGTCACCTAAGCAATTCTTCAATTCTGGTCATGGATTTTCCAAAGGTTTCCCAGTCTCCGGTTGATGCGGCTGATTGAAGCTTTCTGTACTCTGTCCTGATTTCCTCAAGAACACCTGAATTGTCAGGGGGAGAATCGGGTGTGACAGGAGAGTTGTCATCCGGAGTAACACTTGCGGATGTTCCGAAAAGCTTTGAAAATGCTTCATCAAGTGAGGACTCCATAACTATACGGTCACCGTAGGAAACAATAATTCGTTTAACCTCAGGAAGAGAAGCTTCGTTTTGTGAGGTTATATAAAGGGGCTCAACATAAATCAGAGAATTTTTGATAGGTATAACCAGCATATTTCCGCGCATAACCGAGGAACCGCCCTGACTCCACAGAGTAATTTCTCTGGATATATCAGGGTCGTTATCAATTTTGTTTTCTATAAGCATTGTTCCGTATTCGTGTTTTCCCTGAGGGAAGCTGTAGGAAACAAATTTGCCGTAATTTTCACCATCGGTTCTTGCAGCGAGCCAGCCCACAAGGTTGTTGTCCTTGTTTTTAAGAGTGTAGGGCATCATAATGATAAATTCAGGAGTATCTCCGGATAGGGTCATTATGTTGTAATAGGGATTGACATTTTTTATATCGGCATTTTCACCGAATTTTTCCCTGGCTTTTGCCCACACATCCGAGCCTGCATAGAATGTGGCGGGATCTGTAATGTGATATTTTGTATAAATATCAGCCTGTACACTAAACAACCATTCAGGATACTTTATCTGTTCTTTCAGTTTCTCCGACATGGGCTCTTTAGTGAATACTTCGGGGTATATTTTATTGTAGGTCTGAATTACCGGATCCGTTTCATCAATTACATAAAAAGTAACAATTCCGTCGTAAGCATCAACTACAGCTTTAACAGAGTTTCTTACATAGTTTATATTATCTGTATACTGAGAATAAGGATAGTAAGAAGAATAAGTGTAACAGTCAGCTATCCATTTAAGCGAACCGTCGGAATCTATGCTGATATGAATATCATCATCAACCGCGAGAAATGGTGCAGCTTTGCGAATTCGGTTTACTACATTGTGATTGGTAAGCAATTTGCTTTCATCAGTTATATACGAAGAGGTAAGAAGGTTAATGTCGCGGTATTTAACAGCATAAACCAATCTGTTGAACATATTGAGTTTTATGCCGGAGTGTCCTTGATAATTTATGTTATCCGTTGAGGTCTCATCGAAATCAAGTTCGGATTGTTTAGTGTTAACAACAACATATTCCTCTCTTGCTTCACCAAAATAAATTCTTGGCTGTGAAACTTTTATGGTGGTGTTGTTATAGACCAAGGGAATATCTTTTATAAGAAAATCAGGCTGGCCTTCTTTTGAAACCCTGTTTATTGGGCTTTTTACAATGCCGTAGCCGTGGGTGTATTTCATTCGTTTATTAACATATGAGGCGTCATCCAGGTCACCTGTCTGGCTAAGCTCACGGGCAGAAATAAAAGCCGCCTTTCGCTGACCGTTCTCGGTATAGGGGACAATATCTGCATCAATGAACTGATAAAAGTTTCTTATGCCCTGAAGCTGATTGTAAGCGATTAATGTTGAATTGTGGTCAGTAATTCTGATGTTATCTGTAATCTCCCTGTTGTTGTTAAGGTCCTCAGCTGTAAGATTCTCAGATACCACATATGTTTCTTCAGATATATCTGAAAGATTGTAGGCATCCCTTGTAGCTTCAATGTTGTAAGAAATAAATTTACTTTCTTTTGAACCTTCGTTAGGGTTTACATAAAGCTGTTGAACACTCAGTGCAACAACCGATGCAATAACAAAGCACAGAGGATACACAGCAACACTTGCTATAAACAGCTTGTATTTTGATTTATAAAGGAAAAACAACGCAGCAATTATAACTGCAAGAAGAATAAAGGGGATAATGCGGTAAAAATTCAGCCATACATTCACCGAGGTATAACCGCCGCCGACCCTTTCGCCTTGCTCAAAAAGAATATCTTCCATATCAAAACGAAAGCCCACAACTTTAATTAAAAAAATCACAGCCAAATTTAAGGAAAGATGTGTTATAATGCCCTTGTTTTTTAAAAAATCCTGAAGGTTAAATGAACCGTTTTCTTTAAAAAAGTAAAAGATGTACAAGCCTGCTGAAATGAGAAGAAGCAAAATAAAAAGAAAACTGATGTTGTTTCTTAGTTGTACAAGCACAGGTCTTGTAAACATATAATATGAAATATCCTTCCCAAACAATGGGTCGGTTTTTCCTGAACTAACTGAGTTTAATGCAAGCAATACATTCTGTGATAAATTTTTGGTAAAAAATACAGAATATGCAATACCGCCTGCCGTTGAAACAAGGGGGATAAGCCATTTTTTATCAAAAAGGGTCTCGGCAAGAATAGTTTTGCTGAGATTCTTTTTTAAAATAATTCCCCATATGAAGGTGAAAATAAAGCACAGGAAAAATAAAAACAATCCGGTGAAAATCCCTGCAAGAAAATTTGTATAAAAAACGGAAACATAACCAATTTCGGTAAGCTCGGTAAGATAAGAATAAATGTTTAATGCTGCAAATAATAATACAAGCAACAAAACTGAAACCGAAACTGCAATTTTGATTTTTGTGTTTTTAATCATATATTCAACCCTTCTTTAAAAAAGTGCTTTAACAAAATCTGATGCAGAAAAGTCCTGAAGATTATCAATACCTTCACCAACACCGATATATCGCACCGGAAGTCTCTGTTCGTTACATATTGCAATAACAACTCCTCCCTTGGCTGTACCGTCAAGCTTGGTAAGAATTATTCCGTCAATTTCGCTTATTTCACCAAACAGTTTGGCCTGAGAAAGGGCATTCTGACCTGTTGTTGCATCAAGCACAAGAAGAGTTTCTTTCAATGCATCAGGTGCTTCGCGGTCAGCTACTTTAAGAATTTTTCTCAGCTCTTCCATAAGGTTTTTCTTGTTGTGAAGTCTTCCTGCAGTATCAACAATCAGAATATCTGTTCCGCGTGCTTTTGCGGCAGAAACTGCGTCAAAAACAACGGATGCCGGGTCAGAGCCTTCATCGTGCTTTATAATATCAACGCCTGAACGGTCTGCCCATATCATAAGCTGGTCAATTGCCGCCGCACGAAAAGTATCAGCAGCTGCAAGCATAACCTTTTTGCCCTCGCTTTTAAACTTGTAGGCAAGCTTGCCTATAGATGTAGTTTTACCAACTCCGTTAACACCTATAACAAGAATAATTTTTAGTCCTGAATGGTCCCGTTGGACAGGTGTATTTTCCTCCATAAGCTCAGCAATTATTCTGCGAAGCTCCTGGGAAAGCTCTTCGCTTTCAAGAATTTTATTTTTCTTTGCACTTTCACGAAGCCGCTCAATAATTTCCATTGAGGTTTCAACGCCTACATCTGCACTTATAAGTGCTTCTTCCAACTCCTCAAAAAGCTCTTCGTCAACATGTCGGAAAACCTTGAAAACATTATCAACTTTTTCTGTAAAAGAGTCTTTTGTTTTTTGCAGACCCTGTTTTAATTTATCAAAAAAACCCATTTTGTGTAATATCCTTTCCTTATTCTTTGTAGGTATCAAGGTCAAGGGAAAGAAGGGTGGTTATACCTTTTTCCTGCATTGTAACTCCGTAAAGAGTATCGGCAATTTCCATTGTACCTTTTCTGTGTGTGATTAATATAAACTGTGTATTTTCGGCAAACTTTTTCAGGTAATCGGCATATCGGAAAACATTAACATCATCAAGAGCTGCTTCAATTTCGTCAAAAATACAGAAATAAGTGGGCTTGATTTTAAGAATTGCAAAAATAAGTGCAATTGCAGTAAATGCTTTTTCACCGCCTGAAAGCAAAGTGATGCTCTGGAGCTTCTTTCCGGGAGGCTGAACATCAATTTCGATGCCGCTGCCTAAAATGTCGTCCGGGTCGGAAAGACGGATTCCTGCTTTGCCACCGCCAAATAAATCCGCAAAGGTTTCACCGAATTTTTTGTTAAGCTTTGTAAAGTTGTCCTCAAACATTTCTGTCATAATAACAGTCATTTCGGAAATAAGGTTACAAAGTCCGCCTTTTGCTTCCTCAAGGTCATTTTTCTGCGTTGAAAGGAAATCGAAACGCTCTTTTTGTGTTGCAAATTCCTCTATACTGTCAACATTCACATTGCCAAGAGCACGGATGCCGTTTTTGGTGGATGTAAGCTGTTTCTGAGCCTCCTGCTCGTCACCGATATCCTCACGGAGAGTATCTGCAGTAGAGTATGTGAGCTCATATTCCTCCCACATTTTTGAAACAATATCCTCACGGGTTTCTTCAAGGCGTTGTTTTCTGCCTTCAACCCTTGCAAGCTCTTCGCGAAGCTTATAAATGCTTTCTTTAAGACCTTTAATTTCGTTTTCCTTTTCTTCTATTGCTTTTTCTTCGGTTTCACGGAGCTTTGTCTGTTCGGTTATATCACCTTCGCTTGTGTTTGCCGCAAGCTGAAGGTCCTGAACCTTTTCCTGATACAATAAAATATTCTGCTCGTATTTTATTATGTCATCCTGAAGACTTTCCGCATGAATAGATTTTGCTGAAATTTCCATTTCGGTTGCAACAACAGTATTTTCGCTTTCGCGGATGTGCTCATTTGCAACCTCAATGTCCTTAAGGGAGACCGCTCTGTCGGTTCTGGCTTCGCTGAGCTTTTCGCTTATTTCGGTAAGCCGTGCACTGTTTTCGGTTGCCTGCTGTTCAAGGCTTTCGATTTCTGCAACAAGGCTTTCAACCTCAAGCTGTATAGCCTTTGTTCCGGAAAGCATATCTTCATTTGCGGCATTTGTAGAATCTATAACTCCGTTAACTTTTTCGGCTTCTTTTTCCAGAGTTGATATTCTCTCTGTTTCACTCTTCAGGGAAAGCTGAAGGTTTTCAAGCTTTGATTTTTCGGTTATAAGAAGAGATTTGCTCTGCCACATCTGTTCGTAAACAGAATCAAATTCCTTTTGTGCCTCATCAAGCTCAAGGTTAAGCTTGTTGCATGAGGTTACAAGCTTTTCTTTTTCGGATTTAATTTCTTTAAGCCTTGTTTCAAGCTTTTCGGATTCAGCATTTCTTGAAAGAGCACCTGCACTTCCGCGGCTGCTACCACCGGCAACAGAACCGCCGGGGCTTAAAACTTCACCGTCAAGAGTTACAATTTTAAAGCTGTATTTGTTTTTCCGTGCAAGCGCAATGGCGTTGTCGATGTTGTCACAAACTACCGTTCTGCAAAGCTGGGAAGCAATTATTCCGTCAAACTTTTTGTCACACCTGACAAGGCTTGATGCAATGCCTATTACCCCTTTATCTTCAGGAACAGATTTAAGCTCTTTTATATCCTCAGGGACAGAAGAAACAGGAAGGAAGGTTGCTCTGCCTGACTTTGTGGATTTCAGAAACTCTATGGCTTTTTTGGCATCCTCTTCGGTGTCGGTTACAATGTGGTTAAGAGCACCGCCAAGTGCCGCTTCAACCGCAGTTACATATTTTGCATCGGTGTTTATCAGCTGAGAAAGGGGACCGTGTATATTCGCGTTTTTAAGTGAGCCCGAACGCTTTTCATTCATAACAGCCTTTACGCTGTGAGGGTATCCTTCAAAAGAGTTTTCCAGGCTTTCAAGGGTGATTTTTTTGTGCTCAATGGATTTTTCCTCAACCTCAAGGGTATCAAGCTCTTCGTTTTTCTTCCGTGAAAGAGTTTTCATTTCCTCAAGTTTATTTGAAAGCTCTTCGGATTTATCCCTCTGCTGCTTTGTAGTATCTGCAATGCTTTTAAGGGTAGCGGCACTTTCGGAAATATCCTTTTCTAAAAGTAAACGCTTTGTTACCGCCTGAGATTTTTCTGCAAGTAAATCGGCAAGACGCTCACGGAGAGATTCAAAATAACCGCTGCTGCTTTCAATTTTTGCGGAATTTGAAGAAATTTCATTCTGCTTTGCAGAAAGAGTATCTCGAAGGTCGCGAAGCTTTATGTTAAGGTCCTCCGAGGTGTTTACGGCGTTTTCGTAGTCCGCCTCAAGACCCGAGGTTATAAGCTCAAGCTCCTTGTGTTTGCTCTGTAAATTCAGGCTTTCAACCTTTTTCTGCTGAATATCATCTTTAAGAGTTGATACTTTTTCCTTATGTACGGAAATTTCTCCCTGAAGACGGACAATATCCTTTTTGTGGTTTTCAATGTTGGTTTTTGTAAGCTCAATTTCACCCAGTATACGGGTGATTTCGTTTTTGCTTGCATAAACACCGGCACGGTTTTCGTCAATAAGACCTTCAAGGTGACGGTAGTTTTCTTTTTTCTCAAGAAGCAGGTTTTCCTCCTGCTGGATTTTTGATTCGAAATTTTCCTTGTTTGTAAGAGCAATTTTGTAGGTTTCTTCAATTTTTGAAAGCTGCTCATCAAAGGAATCCAGAGTTCTCAGCCAAAGGTTAATTTCAAGCTTTTTCTGTATTTCGCGAAGCTGAAGATATTTTCTTGCTTTTTTTGCCTGATGCTCAAGGGGAGTAAGGTTGTTACCGATTTCGGTTAAAATATCGTCAAGACGAAGAAGATTGTCGTTTGTCTGTGCAAGCTTTCTTTCCGCCTCTTCTTTTTTATAACGGTATTTTGTAATACCTGCCGCCTCATCAAAAATATGCCTTCTGTCCTCAGATTTTGCACTGAGGATTTCATCAATTTTACCCTGACCCACTATGGAATAACCATCACGGCCCAGACCTGTATCCATGAAAAGCTCGTGGATATCCTTAAGCCTGCAGGTGGCGTTGTTTATCTGATATTCACTTTCACCTGAGCGGTAAACACGCCTTGTAACGGAAATCTCGTCAAAATCCATATTAAGACTGCGGTCGGTGTTATCCATAACAATGGTAACCTCGGCAAACGCCATAGGAGAGCGCTTGTCGGTGCCGTTGAAAATAACATCCTCCATTTTGCTTCCGCGCAGGGATTTTGCACTCATTTCACCCATAACCCAGCGCATTGCATCGGATATATTACTTTTACCGCTTCCGTTAGGACCTACAACCGCAGTTACACCGTCAACAAAATCCAGCTTTGTTTTGGATGCAAAGGATTTAAAGCCCTGAAGCTGTAATGATTTAAAATACATTTAATCACCGTCCTGATTTAAAAAAGTATATAAAAACACTTATTTTATATTATACCATAAATTTCTTATGTTTACAAGGGGTTGTGCAGAAAAAGTTATTTTGGGTTTGACATTCCTCGGCTTTTGTGGTATGATTATAATGTATAATTATGTGGGAGATGACCTTTTATGTTTAACGGAAAAATGAAGGCTTTAACCTTCAGCTATGATGATTGTACAACTCAGGATATACGCCTGGTTGAAATGTTAAATAAATACGGTTTAAAATGCACCTTCAATATTAATTCAAAGCTTCTTGGCGGTGAAAATGAGCTTATAAGAGAAGGTGTACCGGTACGCCACGACAAGCTTACTCCGGAACAGGTTAAAACAGTTTATGCAGGTCACGAGGTTGCCGTGCACACTCTTACACACCCGCTTCTTCAATCCATTGAGGACGAAGCTGTAATTATTGAACAGATTGAAAAAGACAGAGAAAACCTGGAAGCAATTGCCGGCTATGAGGTTCGTTGTATGGCGTATCCCGGTCACGGCAGAGATTCGGACAGAGTTGCTGAAATTATAAAAACCAAAACCAAAATTGAAATGGCAAGAACAACCGATTGTACTTTTAATTTTGATTTACAAGACAATCTTTATCAGTTTAAGCCCACAGTTCATCATCTTAATTTTGACAGAATTTTTGATTTAGGTGAAGAGTTCATAAAGCTGCAGCCTGAAACACCAAAGATTTTCTACATATGGGGTCACAGCTTTGAGTTTGACATTCACAATACATGGAACCGTTTTGAAGAGTTTTTGCAGCTTATAAGCGGAAAAGACGATATTTTCTACGGTACAAACAGCGAAGTTTTGCTTAGGAAGGTGTAATTTTGGATACACAATTTGTTAAGGAATGTGAAAACCTGCAAAGGGCAGGGGAGATAATCCGCTTAGGCGGTCTTGTAGCGTTTCCTACAGAAACGGTTTATGGGCTTGGTGCTGACGGTCTTAACCCTGATGCGGTAAAAAAAATATATGAGGCAAAGGGCAGACCTTCGGATAACCCTCTTATTCTGCACATTGCATCAATGGAGGATATTGAGCCTATTGCTCATTTAAACGAAAAGGCAATAAAGCTTGCCGCAGCTTTCTGGCCCGGTGCCCTTACTATGGTTTTGCCAAAAAAAGCAAAAGTACCTTCCTGTGTGACAGGGGGGCTTGATACGGTAGCGGTTAGAATGCCTTCAAATGAAACCGCAATCCGGTTCATAAAGGAAGCAGGCGTTCCCATTGCGGCACCAAGTGCAAACATATCGGGTAAACCCAGCCCTACAACCTTTGATGCGGTTGTTGAAAATATGAACGGCAGAATTGATATGATAATTGACGGTGGAAGCTGTGATATAGGTATTGAATCCACCGTAATTGACCTTTGCGGTAATGTACCCACCGTTCTCAGACCAGGTGGAATTACACTTGATATGCTGCAGGAAATTCTTCCTGAAACCGTTATGGATAAAGGGCTTTATACACCGCCTGAAGAGGGAAGCGTTCCCAAATGCCCGGGAATGAAATACAAGCATTATTCTCCCAATGCTCAGGTGATTGTTTTTGAAACCGGGAAAGAAAGTGAAATTTTAAATTATCTTGATAAATATAAATCTAAAAAAACTGCAGTTTACTGTAAAAACGGTGAAAGCTACCCTTGTGAAATTGTAAAATACTGGGGCGAGAATGCTTTTGATATGGCAAAAAATCTTTTTGAGGATTTACGCCGCTTTGACCTTGAAGGGGTTGAGGTTATCCTTTGTGTTGCCCCTGAAATGTCTTGCATGGGACAAAGCGTCAGAAACCGTCTTTATAAATCTGCAGGGTATAATGTTGTCAGGTAGGTTTTTATGTATATTGAAAGAATGGTTAAAGGTGATTGCCCGAAAGTTGCAGAAATTGAAAAAATGTGCTTTTCTGACCCGTGGTCAAGGGAAAGCCTTGAAAAGGAATTCAGCCTTGACTATGCGGTTTATTTTGTTGCAAAAAGCGATGAAAATGAGCTTATAGGTCACATTGGTGTTCACAATGTCTGCGGTGAAGGAGAAATAACAATGGTGGCGGTTCACCCGGATTTCCGGCGTAACGGAACGGGGGAAAAGCTTGTGAGGTTTTTACTTGATTTCGAAAAAGAATCAGGGATAGGCCGTGTAAACCTTGAGGTAAGAGAAAGTAATTATTCTGCAATTTCGCTCTATGAAAAATGTGGCTTTTCCCGGGATGGTATAAGAAAAAATTATTACAGCCTGCCTACGGAAAATGCAGTTTTAATGTCGATTGTTTTTTGAAGAAAGGATGATGTTTAATGAACGGTTATTCTGAATATCTTGTAACGCGTAAAAAAACGGTATTTGATTATCTGATAATGCTTTTAGCTGCCGTTTCCGGAGTTTTTGCGACAATATTTTTATTGCCGGTGCTTTTTGTTCAGTTTTACGGAATGTTTGCTTTTCTCGGAATTACAGCCGTATGGTTTGTTGTAGTGAAAATCATTCTTTCCCGAACTGTTGAATATGAATATTGTGTTACCGAAAACATTCTTGATGTTGATGTAATTACCGGCAAGCGTAAACGAAAAACTCTCGTTTCCGTTGACCTGAAAAATGCCGAAATTGTTGCTCCGGCTACAGTTGAATACGAGCAGCAATTCAATAAAGACGGCATTTCAAATAAATATATGGCAGCAATGAATGAAAGCGATATTCTTGATTTTTTTATTATTTTTAATGACGAAGAAAATAATCTTTCAAGGCTTGTTTTTACACCGAATCAGACAATTCTTGACATGATACGAAAAGCTAATCCGAGAAATACTTTTTTTGAATAAGAGTGATGTTATATGAAACTTGTTAGCTCCGAAAGGATGCGTTTTGAAGATAAAAGAGCATCGGAAAACTTCGGTATACCCGGAATTCTCCTGATGGAAAATGCCGCAAGCGAATTTGTAAGGTTTATGGAAAATAAGGTATGCCTTACAAAATCCAAAATCCTTGTTGTATGCGGCGGCGGAAACAACGGAGGAGACGGTTTTGCTATTGCCCGTAAGCTTTTTTGTAAGGGGCATGATGTTTCTGTATATGCAGCATTCAACAAAGAGAAGCTCACGGAATCTGCAGGGGTGAATTATTCTTCTGTTTTGAAACTTGGTATTCCTTTTTCAACAAAAATTGAAGGTTTTGACTATATTGTTGATGCATTGCTGGGCATAGGGGTATTGGGTGATGTAAGAGATGACTTTGCTGAAATTATCAACAAAATAAATAACTCAGAAGCCAAGGTTTTTTCTGTTGATATTCCTTCCGGAATCTGCGCTGACAGCGGCAGAATCTGCGGATGTGCCGTAAAAGCAGATTATACGGTTACTATGGCTTACGGTAAACCGGGGCTTTATACCGGTAAAGGAATGCTTTATTCGGGTGAGATATATGTTGCAGATATTTGCCTTCCGCAGGATAATGAGTGCGATATTCACCTTGTTGATGAAGGACTTGCGGAGGAGATGAATCCTCAGATTAAATCTGATGCTCACAAAGGAACAAATGGTACTCTATGCGTGGCGGCAGGTTCAAAGGGCATGACGGGTGCAGCGGCATTGTGCTGTATGGGGGCATTAAGAAGCTCTGCAGGTATAGTTAAGCTTCTTGTCCCGGAAAATCTGAACAGTATAATGGAAGTTAAACTAACTGAAGCTATAACCATTCCGGTTGAAGGAGAGGATTATTTAAGGAAGGAAAATGCGGATTCTTTGCCTGAATGTGACGCTCTTGTAATAGGTCCCGGTTTAGGAAGAAATGAAGAAACACTAAAGTTTGTTCAGGCGGTTATTAAAAAAGCAGATGTTCCCCTTGTTATTGATGCCGATGGAATATATGCCGTTTCAATGAATATAGATATATTGCGGGAAGCAAAAAAAGATGTTATATTAACGCCTCATCCCGGTGAGTTTTCAAGACTTTGCGGATTATCAGTTCAGGAAATTGAAAATAACCGCGTAGATGTTGCCCGTGCTTTTGCTGAAAAATACGGTGTAACCTTATTGCTTAAGGGTCCTGGGACGGTTGTTGCCGAAGCCGACGGTACTGTATTTATTAACACCTCCGGTAACGAAGGAATGGCAAAAGGCGGCAGCGGAGATGTTCTTTCGGGAATTATTGGTGCACTTTTGTGCAGAGGTGTTCAGCATCCTGCCGAGCTTGGTGCATTTTTACACGGAAGGGCAGGGGACAAAGCGGCTGAAAAAATGAGTAAAACATCTATGCTTCCTTCGGATATTTTAAAATATATTTAAAAGGACCGTGAGATGAAAAAATTCAGAAAAATTTTACCGGTGCTTATGATAACATTTTTAATTTCAGGATGCGGAAAGATTGCTGAATATAACATTTATGAAAGTCTTTATAATTGTTATACCGGAATGTATTCCTATAAAGCCGATGTTACCGTAACATCATTTTCAAACAACTCCGAAAACAAATACACTCTCACACAGTATTATAAAGCACCTGAAATGAAAAGAATTGAATATGTTTCGGAAAATGGCGGTTCCAATGTTACGCTGATAAACGGTGAACACGGAAAAATAATTTCAGACTATACAACAGAGCCTTATGTTTTGAGCAATCTTGATGTTGAAGAAAAAGATTTTCTCATGCTTAATACATTTTTTGATATTTACTATTCTTCAGAAGAAACCTCTGTTAAAACTTCAGGAGGTAAAAAAAGCGGAGAAATTACCCTTTCAGCGGAAACGGGAATATCAAATCCATATAAACAAACAATTGAGCTTGTTGTGGATTCACATACTTTGAATCCAATTAAAATGACTGTTAAAAATGATAAAAACAAACCCACACTATGTGTGGAATACATAAATTTTCAGCTGAATCCTCAGCTTGAAGACACAATATTTCAATAAAATTTACAGAAGGTAGATATTATGCAGACAAATCAGTTAAGATGCTGGGCAGAGATTGATATTGATGCCCTGGAAAACAATATGAAGATTATTCGCGGAAAAACTGACAAAAAAGCTAAAATTATGGCTGTGGTAAAGGCAGATGCTTATGGTCACGGGGCAGTTCTTTGTGCAAAAACGCTTTTATCCTGCGGTGCAGACTGGCTTGGCGTCGCAACTGTTCCTGAAGGGGTACAGCTTAGGAATGCCGGTATTTATGCGCCTATTCTTGTGCTCGGAGCTATTCCCTCGGAGCATATGTACGATGCGGTAAGTTTTGATATTACTACTGCCGCTTTTGATTTTGAAAACGCAAAAATGCTTTCGGATATTGCCGAAGGTATGGGCAAAAAAGCCAAGGTTCACATAAAAGTCGATTCAGGAATGAATCGCATTGGTATAGCTGTTGGAAAAGAAGGGTTTGCTGATAAAATTAAAGCTATAAAGAACTTGCCCGGTCTTGATGCAGAAGGTATTTTTTCCCATCTTGCATGCTCGGATTCTGAGGATAGAGAGTTTACCCTGAGGCAGATTGATGTTTTTAAAAATGCCGTTTCAATTCTTGAAAAAGAAGGAATAGTTTTTAATTGCAGACATATTGCCAACAGTGCCGCCATTTTTAATTACCCGGAAGCGCATTTTGATATGGTAAGAGCGGGTATTGTGTGCTACGGATATCAGCCTTCTGAGTTTGTCTCGGTGCCTGACCTTGTTCCGGCTATGTCTTTCAGGTGTAATGTCTCTTTTGTGAAAACAATTGAAAAAGGTGAATGCGTAAGCTACGGGGCAACCTATGAGGCTGAAAAAAACACGGATATTGCAACCCTTACTGTGGGCTATGCTGACGGATATTCCAGGCTTCTCAGCGAAAATGCCGAGGTTATTGTTAAAGGAAAAAGAGTGAAAATTGTCGGTAAAATTTGTATGGATCAATGTATGGCTGATGTTTCTGAGGTTAATAATATTGCTGTGGGGGATGTTGCAACATTGTTCGGTAAGGATGAAGATAATATCATTTCTGTTGAGGAAATTGCAGAAAAGCTTGGTACAATAAATTACGAGGTTTTGTGTATGGTCAGCAGAAGGGTTTTAAGGTTGTACATTAAAGACGGTAAGTGCGTTTCAAAGTTGAATTACATAATTTAGGTACAATCTTTTTGATATTTTCTTGAGGGGTGAATTCTTGCCGGAAATTGTATTGATTGATTATTATCAGGAAAATACAAAAGAACTCATAAAAGCCTACAGAGAAATGGCACAACTGAATTTATCCATTGCCAATATGTGCATTTATGCCGATGAGCAGCAGCTCGCGGTTTATGAGGAAAAATTGGCGGAGGGTGAAGAATTTTGAATATCCGGCGCGGAGACATTTATTATGCAGATTTAAGCCCTGTTATAGGCTCTGAACAGGGAGGTTTAAGACCGGTGCTTGTTGTACAGAATGATATTGGAAACAAGTACAGCCCTACAGTTATAGCAGCAGCTGTTACATCACAGATAAATAAAGCAAAATTACCTACTCATATTGAAATTAAAGCCGAACAGTTCGGACTTTCAAAGGACTCGGTTATCTTACTGGAACAGGTGAGAACAATTGATAAACAACGGCTTAAGGATAAGATAGGTAAACTTGATGACGGGCTTATGCACAGAGTTGATGATGCTTTAAGCATAAGTTTTGGTTTAAACAACTGAACACCATTTGTCCGCCTTTGTGCGGACATTTTGTTTTTTATGGCATTTTGTACATAAAATTATGGATTTTAAGCCAAATTTCTGCATAAATACCTTTGACTTTTTTTGAATTTTGTGATATAATTAATATATAATATGTATAATTATACCTTTACGCGAAGGAATCAGGACCTCGGCGTAACTTTAAAACAGGTTTTGCAATTTTTTGCTTTTTGGTATGGGGGTGTTACCTATGTATAATATAGGTGAAAAAATTCTGTATCCGATGCATGGAGCAGGCGTTATTGAAGAAATTGAAACTCAGGAAATTATGGGCGAGGTAAGAGATTATTATGTTCTCCGTATGCCCATGGATGGTATGATGGTTAAAATTCCTGTTGATAATGCCGATACAATTGGTGTAAGGGATGTAATTTCTCCTGAAGAATCCTGCAAGGTTATGGAATACATCAAAACATATACAGGAGAGTTTAATAATAACTGGAATAAAAGATACCGCGAAAATATTCAGCACATTAAAAGCGGAAACATCTATGAGGTTGCCGGCGTTGTTAAAATGCTTATGTGCCGAGATAAAGAACGCAGCCTTTCTTCCGGAGAAAGAAAAATGTTAACCAGTGCAAAACAGATTCTTATTTCAGAAATTATGCTTTCACGAAATGTTAATGCCCGTGCCGTTGAAGGGGAGCTTGAAGAAATAATTACCGGATATATGGAGAATAAGCTATGATTTATGCAGCTATTGCCGCAGGCGGTGTAGGTTCCCGTATGGGAGCAGACAGACCAAAACAGTTCCTTGAGCTTGCCGGTGTTCCGGTTCTTATACATACAGTAAAGGCTTTCCTGGGAAAAGTTGACCGTGTTTACATTGGTGTTGTTCAGGACTGGGCAGATTATACAAAGAATCTTCTTGCTGAATATAAGCTCAACGGTTTTGCTACTGTTGTAAATGGCGGAGCAAACCGGATGGAGACCCTTTATAAAATTATACTTGAAATTGAGGCGGAAAGCTCGGTGGGTGATGATGATATCCTCTTAACTCATGATGCAGTTCGCCCTTTTATAAATGACCGAATACTTGATGAAAACATTGAAAAATGCCGTGTTTTTGGTGCTTGTGGTACATATGTGCCTGCAGTTGACACAATGGCGGTATCGGTTGATGGTGAAATGCTCACATCTGTTCCTGTAAGGAGTACAATGTTTAATACACAAACTCCGCAGACAGCAAGGCTTTCGATTTTAAAAAAGCTTTTCGAAGAAAACACACATCGTTTCGAAGAGTTTACCGATCTTTGCGGTATGCTGAGATGTCTTGGTGTTGAGGTTGCAATAGCAAAGGGAGAATATACCAATATTAAAATAACCACTCCTTCGGACCTGATTACCGCCCGTGGGATTTTGGGAGAGTGAAAAAATGCGAATCGGTAACGGATATGATGTTCATGTACTTTGTAATGACCGTAAATTTATTATGGGAGGGGTTGAAATACCCTACGAGAAAGGTCTTTTAGGTCATTCTGATGCAGATGTGCTTGTTCATGCAATTATGGATGCAATGCTGGGTAGCCTTGCTCTTGGAGATATAGGAAAACATTTTCCGGATACTGACCCTGCTTATAAAGGAATCAGCAGTATAAAGCTTTTAAAACATGTAAATGAGCTTATAAAAAGCAAGGGATATACGGTGGGTAATGTTGACAGTATAATAGCTGCACAGCGGCCTAAAATGGCGCCCCACATTGAACAGATGCGCGAAAATATTGCTGAGGCTCTGGAATGTGATGTTGACAGAATCAGCGTTAAAGCAACCACAACAGAAAAGCTTGGCTTTGAGGGAAGAGGAGAGGGTATAAGCTCCTATGCGGTTGTGCTATTAGAAGAAATTTCACGGGATAAATAAAATCCCGTTTTGTGAAAGGAATTAAAAATATGAGAGTTTCAAAAATGTTAATGCCCACACTTCGTGAGGTTCCTGCAGAGGCTGAAATCAGGAGCCATCAGCTTATGCTCAGAGCAGGTCTTATGAGAAAATCCGCTACAGGTATTTATTCATACCTTCCTCTTGGTGTTAAGACCTTACAGAATGTTGAAAAAATTATCCGTGAGGAAATGAATTCTCACGGTGCTCAGGAGCTTCTTATGCCGGCTGTTCTTCCTAAGGAAATTCTTGAAGAATCCGGCAGATGGGATGTTTTTGGTCCTGAAATGTTCCGTCTCAAGGACAGAAACAGCCGTGATTACTGTCTTGGACCCACACACGAGGAAATGTTTACCCTTACAGTTCGCGATGAGGTTCGATCATACAAAAATCTTCCTCTTACACTTTATCAGATTCAGACTAAATACCGTGACGAGCGCCGTCCCCGTTTTGGTGTTATGCGCAGCCGTGAGTTTATAATGAAGGATGCTTACAGCTTCGATTTAACTCAGGAGGGTCTTGATGAATCCTACAAGAATATGTACGACGCTTACTGCAAAATCTTTACCCGTATGGGTATGGATTTCACAGTTGTTGATGCTGATACAGGTGCAATGGGCGGTAGCGGTTCTCAGGAATTTATGGTAAAATCCGAGGTAGGTGAGGACACAATTGCATATTGTGATGCCTGCGGATATTCTGCAAATGACGAAAAAATGGCTGGTGTTCCTACTGATTGTGTATGTCCTGAGGGCGACCTTGCAATGGAAAAAATTCACACACCCAATATCAGAACAATTGATGACCTGACAAATCAGTTTAACTGTGATGCAACTCTTTTTGTAAAGACTATTATCTATAGAGCTGATGATAAGGTTGTTGCGGTTATGGTTCGCGGTGACAGAGATGTTAACGAAACCAAGCTTAAAAATCATCTTGGTTGTCTTGAACTTGAAATGGCTGATGCTGCTACTGTTGTTGATGTTACCGGTGCGGCTGTTGGCTTTGCAGGTCCCGTTGGCATTAAATGTGATGTGCTTATGGACCTTGAAGTTGAAAAAATGAAGAACTTTATAATTGGTGCCAACGAAACTGATTATCATTTTAAAAATGTTCAGGTAGGAAGAGATTTCACACCAAGTGCTGTGCTTGACCTTCGTAATGTTGTAACAGGTGATAAGTGCCCCAAATGCGGTGGTACAATTAAAACTGCTCAGGGTATTGAGGTTGGACACATTTTTAAGCTTGGAACAAAATATGCTGATAGCCTTGGATGTAAAGTGCTTGATGAAACCGGCAAGGAAAAAACTGTTATTATGGGTTGCTACGGTATTGGTGTAAACCGTTGTATTGCGGCTGTTGTTGAGCAGATGGCTGACGATAACGGTATTGTATGGCCTGTTGAAATTGCGCCCTATAAGGTTATTGTTGTACCGGTTAATGTGGATAACAATGAACAGATGGAGCTTGCTGAAAAAATATACAATGATTTCCGTTCAAAGGGCATTGATGTTCTTATTGATGACAGAAATGAACGACCGGGTGTTAAGTTCAAGGATGCAGACCTTATTGGTATTCCTGTAAGGATTACTGTTGGCAAACGCGCCGGAGAAGGTGTTGTCGAATATAAGCTCAGAACAGAAAAGGATTCTGTTGATATGCCTGCAGACCAGGCTGTTCAGGCTTGTCTTGAATATATTTCCAGATAATAATAATGCCCCCGGAAAACTTACTTCCGGGGGATACAATTTTATTTTTCTGTGTTTTCGGGAGGAGCTTCAAGAGTGTTTGAAATCGCCTTGTTAAGCTCTTTGAAAAATGTGTTTTTTCTCTGGGAAATCATATCCCGTATGTTTGTGGCAATTTCCCTTGTACCGGAGGCAAAGGTGATGGACATCATTTCTGAATCTGCTTCCCGGTAGATTACATTTACGCTGAAATCTACATCGCTTGTGGGAACAATTTCACATCCGAATTCGCGGGCTTTTTGAATTTTTTTCTTTTCTCGTTTTATATATCCGCTTATGTTTTGTCTAAGCTGATAGGCAACCTTCTGATACATTGTATCAATAAGTTCCTTACCGCTTACGGTTAAAACATGAAATTCGTGCCCTTCTTCTATGAATGTATAAATATATTCAGCCTTTTCGAGCTCGGCAAGTCCCTGGCGGTAATCGAAATAGTTTACATCAATATCGTCAAGCATCATTGTGGAAAGAGCTGTTTCGGGAATGGGGTTGCGGTAACGGTCCATTATATATAATGTTACAAGCTTTATTGTAAGTGGTCTTTTTACGACTGGTTGCATCTTTTTTCCTCCGGATTTTTATTGTATTATAATTATACCATATATATTAAAAAAAAACAAGGTGATTACAATGAAAAAAAGAATAATTTATTATTGCATACTTGTTGTTATAGTTGTTGCGTTTCTTGTGTTTAATTACAGTTCTGTTCAAAAATGCGGTGATATTACGGTAACAAGTATTATAAGCGGAGAAAATATTATTGTTGAAGGTGAACTTAACGGTAATTATCGCAGCGTGCGTTCTGTTTCCTATGAAAAGGAGGGGAATTCGGTATTTATAAAGATTGAGGCAGTAAACGATTTTTTTGGCGCAAGTAAAAATTTTGATATTATGATTCCAAACAAAAACAACTCTGTTGAAAAAATTTATCTTCGTGACAAGAAAGATTCTGTTGTGGTTTTTATAAATTCTGAATATGGTAAAAAAACAACAAGCACATTCGGCATTGAAAACATAAAAATTGAGGAAACGGGTAACTGATTCGCCACAGCCAGATAAGGAAGTATTGTCCTGAAAATCGTCTTTTTGTCGAATTTCTGTGTTAAAAAATGCTCATATCCGTCAGGATTATGTGCATTTTTCGCCTTGAAATTCATACAAAAATTTCGATTTCAGGATGC
>JAZQCS010000003.1:0-3542 GCA_045546415.1 Clostridia bacterium
TTTTATTTCTTTTTGCCTTTTGCAGAACTGATATACATTGCAACACCAATTACCGCTACCGCAAAAATCATCCAGCAGATGCCCTTTACATCAAGTCCGAACAGAACTGCTGTTCCTTTTGCTGTAAAGCCTTTGAAGAAATCGTAATAACCTTTAAGGTAAACACCCACAATTATAACAGGAAGAATGTACTTCATATAAACGCCAACCCAATCAGCAACCTTTATGCCTTTACCTGTGTTAGCTTCTTTTTTGAAGTTTTCCCAACCCCAGCCTGTTTTGCGTGTACAGAACATAACAAACAGAAGGCTGCCTATTGGAAGAAGTGTATTGGAAACAAGGAAGTCCTCAAGGTCCATAATGCCACTTGTTCCTCCGAAGGGACGGATTCCGGAAAGCACGTTAAAGCCAAGAATTGCAGGCATTGAAAGTACAAGAAGAAGGATGTAAACCGTTATTGTTGCTTTTTTTCTGTTCCAGTTCCACTTGTCCATAAAGAAAGCAATAATGTTTTCCACAACGGCAATAACCGTAGAAAGAGCTGCAAAGGACATAAACACAAAGAAGAATAAACCAATAATTCTACCGCCTATGCCGCCACCAAACATCTTATTGAACACATTGGGAAGAGATATGAACAACAGATTGGGACCTGCCTCAAGGGTTTCTGCCGTTGCACCGAAAGCAAAGCAAGCAGGAATTACAATGAAGCCTGCCGTAAGCGCTACAAAGGTATCGAGAGCTATAACTGTTACGGATTCCTTCATAATGGAGTTATCCTTTTTAAGGTAGCTACCGAAAATTTCCATAGAGCCTATACCGATACTAAGTGTAAAGAACGCCTGGGACATAGCCGCAAAAACCACTTTGCCTATACCTGCATCTACCATTCTTTTAAAGTCAGGCACAAGGTAGAACTTAATACCTTCACCGGCACCTTCAAGGAACAGGCTGTTAACAGCAAGTGCCACCATAAGCACAATGAGAATGAGCATCATAACCTTGGTGATTTTTTCAATACCCTTCTGCAAGCCGCCAAGACATACCACGCAGGATACCGTCAGAGCAATAAACATCCACAAGGTGAGGGTACCGGGAGAGGAAACCATTCCGCCAAAGGCACCTTCTACCTCTGCAGGGGTAAGCCCCATAAGGTCACCTGTTACATAGCGGTAAGCATAATAAAGCATCCATCCGCTTACCATGGTGTAGAACATCATAAGAAGAAAGTTACCCGCAAAACCTGCCCACTTGTAAAGGTGCCATTTTGCACCCTTGGGTTCAAGCTCATCAAAAGCCCGGGCAATACCAAGCCCGCTTCCGCGACCTACTGTAAATTCACAAGTAAGGATGGGGAGACCAAGAATTGCAAGGAACAGCAAATAAATAAGAATAAATGCTGCACCACCGTACTGACCGGTAATGTACGGGAATTTCCACACATTTCCAAGACCTATGGCACAGCCTGCTGAAACAAGCACAAAGCCAAGTCTTGAACCGAAAGTTTCTCTTTGTTTCATATCAAAGACACTCCTTTTTACTATAATACATTTATTCTACCACAAAAGTTAAAAATTGTCAAATAATTATTGACAGCTGTTTTTATTTGCTGTAAAATAGTAAAAAAGGAAAAAGGAGTTTTTGTTTTGAAAGCTGTAATTTTTGACCTTGACGGAACTGTTTTTGATTCTATGCCTCTCTGGAGCAGACTTGCTGTAGATATGCTCGAAAGCCACAACATAGAATTCCCGGAAAATATACTTGAAATTCTTACCCCTATGGGGCTTTCTCAGGGTGCGGATTATGTTATTTCCCTGGGTCTTCCTCTTTCAAAGGAGGAAATTCTGAAAAGCGAAATTGAATATGCTGCTGAGCATTATGCCAAAACCATATCTGCAAAGCCGGGTGCTGTTGAATATATGCAAAAGCTTGAAAAAAGAGGCATTGAAATGTTTTCTTTTACCGCAGGCATGCCGGAGCTTTTTATGCCATGTGCACAGCGTCTTGGAATTACCGGATACATAAAAGAGTTTTATACCGCCGATATGTTCGCTCTGCCGAAATCCGACCCCAAAGCCTGGGGAATACTTGCCGAAAAGATTGGTGAAAATCCCGGAGAAATAACTGTTTTTGACGATAACCTGGAGAATCTTACCGCGGCAAAGGAGGCAGGTATGCGGGTAATTGGAGTTTACGACCTTTCCGCAAAGCACAATTCCGAACAAATCCGCCGGCTTGCTCATGGTTACATTTTTGATTTTACTGAATTATAAATATCATTAAATTGTCACATAAAACCCCTTTTACATTACAGAAAAGTATGATATAATTAAATCAGCAAACAAAAAGGAGCAATCTCTATGAAAAAAATTATCAGCTTATGTTTAGTTATATGCACTCTTTTCGGGTTTTCCGCCTATGCAAATGATGGCGTTTCAGCTGTCAGAATTGCTGACGGGGTTATACACAGGGAATATCGGCTTGATTCCTCTGCCGGCACTCAGGTGGTAAATGTACTTGAAATTGACCTTTCAAACCCCAGAGTTGAGATTAAACTTCTTACCGACCCCGAAGGCGTGAGCTATCTTGAAAATGTAAAAAGTATGGCAAGCTCGGATGAACGGGTAATTGCCGCCATAAACGGAGATTTTTTTGCCTGGTACAACAAGGATAAAACCCGTGGTTCAGCCGTAGGGCTGAACTTTTCAGAGGGGGAAATGCTCACATCTGCCCCGGTTGACGAGGAACTTGCTTCTCTTGTTTTCACAGACAAGGGTGCGGTACTTTCCCAGTATTTCAAGCCTCGTATGACTATTATTACAGAAAACGGCAGAACAGAGGAGATAGGAACCCTGAACAAATTCGATTCTCTTGCCCGCCTTGCCATGTACAACTCCTACTGGGGAAAAACCTTTTACTGCGAAGGAGGAAATCAGCGTATTGCCGTTGTTGATGAGGACGAAATTGTAAAAATTGTATCCGAGGAATGCGAAGTTGAAATTCCCGAAGAAGGGTATCTGATTGCCGGTCTTGCCGACCTTACTGACTTTTTTTCGGAAGGGATTTCCGTTGGTGAAACCCTTGAAACCCAGCTTTATTTTGACCCTTATTTTGACGATATTGAAACAGCCATAGGCGGCGGTACCGTTCTTGTTAAAAACGGCAGCAAAGCAAAAATTACACATATGCGCTACGGAAGAGATTTCCGCACCGCAGCAGGCATTGGCAAAGACGGCAAAATTCTTTATTTTATAACCGTGGATAAAAACTCAGGAAGTGTAGGTATGACCCTTGCAGAGCTTCAGGATTTTATGCTTGATATTGGTGTTTTTGACGGCATCAACCTTGACGGCGGAGGTTCAACCCAAATGGTTGCGAGAAGCTACGGTGATGAGGGAGTAAGCCTTGTAAACAAACCTGAAAACGGGTATCTGCGCCCTGTTACGAATGCTCTTGCAGTAGCTGTAAAAGGAGGAAAATCCGGCAAATTTGACGGCATTACCGTTAAAACCGATAAAGGCTCCCTGAACATAGGCGAAACA
>JAZQCS010000004.1:0-5038 GCA_045546415.1 Clostridia bacterium
CTCAAAGCACTTTCATTTTTCCACCATGGTGCTTATGAGGAAATTTCCGAAGTACGAAAGAGACTTCTTTCCTATGCAGAAGAAAATAATCTGACGCTGACAGGTGTATTCCGTAATATTTATCTTGAAGGACCGCCACAACATAAAGATAAAAGCAAATTCATCACACAGATTATTGCGATAATTGAATAAAAAAGAGTGAGCCTCTAACGCCACAAAAAAGCACACCTTCCGGTGTGCGTTTGTTCCTCTTTTTTACTTTGTGGTAACAAGTGCCCTCTTGCGGTTCCCGACATTTCCCTTCGGTGTGAGGTCCCACCTCGGTCTCTGTCGACCGCTGCGCCATCCCCTTCTCCCTCCTCCCGCCACTGGCGGCGGTCGAAGGCGTTGCCCGCGCCTAAGCGGCGCTCGAGTTCAAATCTTTATTCGCCAAGAAAAAAAAGGATACCTTTTCAGGTATCCTTTTTTTCTTGGCGGAGAAGGAGAGATTTGAACTCTCGCGCCGGTTTCCCGACCTACACCCTTAGCAGGGGCGCCTCTTCGGCCAACTTGAGTACTTCTCCGTATAAGGGAGGTCACTTCACAGTCGATATGTGGGTGACACTCTATTAAACTAATTTGGCGGAGAGGCAGAGATTCGAACTCTGGGTGCTTTCGCATCACTAGTTTTCAAGACTAGCTCCTTAAACCACTCGGACACCTCTCCGTATATTGCCATGTCCGCAGGCGATACAACTATTATAACATAAAAGTACGGTTTTGTCAACTATTTTTTTATTTTTGCCGAAATTTTTATTTCAGCTTCTCCCCAAGCTTAATTGATGGCGTAGCATTAAGCTCAAGCCCTGCGGTTTTACCTGACACAAATTCAAAATAACCTGCACAGGCAATCATTGCCGCATTATCGGTGCAAAGCACCGGTGCCGGGTAGCAAAGCTTCATACCGCGTTTTGAGGTTTCAACATCTATTTTTTCTCGCAATCTGCTGTTGGAAGCCACTCCGCCTGCCATACATACAGTTTTAACACCCTTATTTTTTGCAGCGGCTATTGTGTTTTCAACCAATATGCCAACCACAGCCTCCTGAAATGATGCGGCAACATCCGCCTCATTTATTTTTTGCCCCTTTTGTTCCATATTATGAGCATAATTCATAACCGCAGTTTTCACACCGCTGAAGCTGAAATCCAGACTGTCTTTGAAATGCACCTTAGGAAACTGCATACTTGTGCCGTCGCCCTCTTTTGCAAGTTTGTCAATTTTTGGTCCTCCGGGATATCCCAGGTGGAGTATTCTCGCAATCTTGTCATACGCCTCACCTGCGGCATCGTCACGGGTTCTTCCAAGAATTTCAAATTTCAAATAATCCTCCGCATACACAATATGGCTATGTCCCCCCGATGCCACAAGGCACACAAAGGGAGGTTTAAGCTCAGGGTACGCAAGGTAATTTGCTGCAATGTGCCCCTCAATATGATGCACGGGGACAACAGGCAATCCGGCACTGTATGCCATGGATTTTGCGAAGGATACACCAACCAGAAGAGCACCCACAAGGCCGGGACCTGCTGTTACTGCAACAGCAGAAATGTCCGAAAGAGTACAATTTGCATCCTTCAACGCTTTTTCCACTACCCATGACACAGCTTCGGTATGTTTACGGGAAGCAATTTCCGGTACAACACCGCCATAAAGGGTATGAATATCTATCTGTGAGGAAATAACATTTGAAAGAATTTCCACCTTTGTTCCTTCTCCGCGAACCACCGATGCGGCAGTTTCGTCGCAGGAACTTTCAATTCCAAGAATAAGCTTACTCATATATAATCACCCAAAAAGTTTTCTATACATTAAGTATACCACTTTTGACTTCTTATGTCAAGCGGGCCATAATTAATCTTGACTTTTTACAAATTCCGTTATATAATATTAATGCATACCAAAACAGTATGATATCCTCAGGAAAGGAGATTAAAATTGGATAATTTAATAAAACAAACTTTTAATGTGACGGGAATGACCTGCAGTGCCTGCAGCAGCCATGTAGAAAAAAGCGTTAGTGCCGTTCCCGGTGTACAAAAGGTTCAGGTAAGCCTCATGACCAACAGTATGGTGGTTGAATATGACTCATCTGTTTCAGCCGAGGATATTATTTCAGCAGTAAAATCCGGCGGATACGGTGCAAGCCTGCCCGGAAAGGAGAATTCAACCGGAAATAACAGCTCGTCGGAAACTTCCCGGATGCGCAAAAAGTTTATTTCTTCGCTATGTTTTCTCGTTCCGCTTATGTACATTTCCATGGGACATATGTGGAACCTGCCCGGTACCGGATTTTTCAGCAAGGACCATAACCTTGGAATTTTCGCTTTGACTCAGCTTTTGATGACCTTACCCGTAATTTTTATAAATTTCAGGTTTTTTTCAGGCGGTTTCCGTTCTCTTATAAAGGGGGCACCCAACATGGACACTCTCATTGCTACCGGTTCCTCCGCCTCTCTTGTTTACGGAATATATGCCCTTTACGGCATTTGCATTTATTCTGCAAAAGGTGATTTTTCCGCGGCACACAATTTAGCAGGAAATCTTTATTTTGAATCTGCCGCTATGATTCCAACTCTTATCACCTTGGGCAAATTTTTGGAGGCAAAAGCAAAAAACCGCACCTCTGAAGCTGTAAATGCACTTATGAAGCTTGCTCCGAGTATTGCAAGAATAATCCGGGAGGGAAAAGAAACAGTTATTCCGGCAGACGAGTTAAGCCCCGGTGATATCGTAATTGTCCGAACCGGAGAAAGCATCCCCTGTGACGGTACAATTCTTACCGGTGAAGGCACAGCTGACGAAAGCGCAATTACCGGTGAAAGTATGCCGGTGAACAAATATCCCGGAGAAAATATAACCGGAGCCACCATTCTCACAAGCGGTTACATCACCTTCAGGGCAGAGCTTGTAGGAAATGACACTTTGTTTTCCAAAATTGTCCGTCGTGTTCAGGAGGCCTCCGCAACAAAAGCTCCTATTGCACGGCTTGCAGACAAGGTAAGTGGCATTTTTGTTCCGGCTGTTATGACCATTTCAGCCATTACATTCCTTGTATGGCTTTTTATTGGAAAATCTTTTGAGCCTGCATTTAAATATGCTGTTTCCGTTCTTGTAATTTCCTGTCCCTGTGCGTTAGGGCTTGCCACTCCCACCGCTATTATTGCCGGTACAGGCAAAGGTGCAACAAAGGGAATTTTGTTCAAAAACGCTGAGGTTCTTGAAACGCTTCATTCTGTTCAGGTTCTCGTTACAGACAAAACCGGGACGCTGACATACGGAACGCCGGCAGTTACCGATATTATTTCAGAAAACGGTGACAGCGAGCATTTGCTGAAAATCGCTGCATCACTTGAACAAAAATCCGAGCATCCCCTGGCAAAGGCTATTGTTTCCCATGCCGGGAACATACCATTACATGATGTAACAAATTTTTCGCAAATCAGCGGAGGCGGCATAAAGGGCAATATCAACGGAAAAGAGATAATTGCCGGAAACCGCCAGCTACTGAATTCACAAAATATTGATGTTCCTCAATTCGATAATTTATCAGCAAAGGGAAAAACCGTGTTGTACTTTGCTGTTGACGGCATATATTCCGGTGCAATAGCTGTGCAGGATATTTTGAGAGAAAATTGTGCCGAAACCATAGAGCTGCTTGCTAAAAAAGGTATTGAAACGGTTATGCTTACCGGTGACAATGAAACAACAGCAAAAGCAATTGCAGAAAAAGCCGGTATAAACAGAGTTATTGCAAATGTTAAGCCTCAGGACAAGGACGAAACTGTTTTTTCTCTTATGAAATCCGGCAAAAAGGTTGCCATGGTAGGCGACGGAATTAATGATGCGCCTGCACTTGCCCGGGCTGATGTAGGTATTGCCATTGGCGGAAGCACCGATGCGGCAATGGAATCTGCCGATGTAATTTTAATGCATGGCGATTTTTCAGATTGTATGAATGCCATAAACTTAAGCAAAGCGGTTATACGCAACATAAAACAAAACTTATTCTGGGCTTTTTTCTATAATGTTCTCGGTATTCCCCTTGCGGCAGGAGTTTTTGTGCCTGTTGCAGGAATCAGTTTAAACCCTATGATTGCTTCTCTTGCCATGAGCTGTTCAAGCTTATTTGTTGTTACAAACGCACTCAGGCTGAGATATTTTAAGCTATATGAAAGTAAATCTATTATCAAGGAGGATTTAAAAATGACAAAAACAATTAAAATTAATGGTATGATGTGTACCCATTGTACCGGCAGAGTTGAAACTGCACTTAATGCCATTGACGGAGTAAATGCTGTGGTGAATCTGGAGGATGGCGGCAAGGCGATAGTTACTCTTACAAAGGATGTTTCCGAAGAGCTTCTTGTAAAAACCGTTACCGATGCCGGTTACGAGGTTGTTTCGGTAGAATAAACTTTTTATAACATACCAAAAGGAAGCAAGCCATTCTGTTACGAATAGCTTGCTTCTTTTTTTTGCTTTTGTATCTGTATAAAAAAACGGCAGAGCTTTCGCTCTGCCGTAATTTATTGAGTTTAATTAGCCTACATAGTTAAAGTTAACTGTGTAAACAGTTGTATCGTTACCTACCTTAAGTGTAAGATAGATTGTCTGGTTTGCACCATTGGATGCCTTAACAGCATAACCCTTAACGCCATCAACAGTTGTTACTGTAAATGTGCCGGATACAGTTGCCTTGCAGTTGTCGATAAGTACAGGTGCAATTGCTGCACTATCACCGGAATATGTTACAGTAATTGTGTTTGTATCTGTATCAAAGGCATAATCGTCTGCATTCTTTGTAAGCATATCAGCAAATTCGATATCACCTTCGTATACTCTGTTGAACTTAACGGTTACTGTGTACCATGTGTATGTAACACCATCAGCACCACCGGTAACTTTTACCTTGTAGGTCTGCTCTGTACCCTTGGAAAGTCTTGCAACAACATATCTGTCATAAAGATCAGCTTTTGCTGTGTCATTAAGAATTTCA
>JAZQCS010000005.1:0-6031 GCA_045546415.1 Clostridia bacterium
ATGCGGTAGCTCATAAGAGGCGAGCCGCTTGCAGCCGTTACGGTAACAGAGCTGACATCTGTGCTCTGTGCAAGTGCGCACTCAATCCATTGAGGTTCATCCAGCACCATGGGGTCAGCATTTTCCCAGACGGTAGCTGTGCTTCCGTCCGAAACATAGCTTACATTTTCACCGGAGGAGGCTGTGGGAGTAAACGCCACACTTCCGCCGTTTATTTTAATTTCGCTGATTTTTGCGGTTGCAGGAGCATCGAAAGAGCCTTTCTGTATAAGAACACGGACTTTTTCGGTGTTTTCCTCATCAAAGTTATGAGTGATGGTCTCGTTGGTGTTGCCCTTATCAACAGAAGCTGTCCAGCCCTGAGTTACAGAAACCGAGGTTTTTACAGTTTCAACTGTACTTCCCTCTGCAGGCTTCTGTGGGTCAATAATAATATAGAAGGACTCAACCGGTGCAAATTCAAGAGAAACCTGTGTTCCGCCTGCATTCACCGCGCTGTTTGCGTTTTTAACAGAGCCATCCTGGGGGTTGAGAATTTGTGTATGACCGGTAACTCCGGGGATGTAAAGTGTTGCTTTCTGAGTTGTGGGGTTGTTGTTTGCAACAAAAACAAAATGTCTGCCGTCAATAATTCTGTAGTGAGAAAGCATGTTAAACTCCCCGTCAATGAACTGTACCTGAGAGGTGAGTCCGGGGCAGTCTGTTTTAAGGGTTTCGCCTAAATCCTCGGTGTAGAACACTGTGGGAAGAGTGCGAAGCTCATCCATTATTTTTCTGACATTTTCATCATCACGACCGTTCTGAATGGAGGCTGTGGGAAGCTTGCCGAGGTAGTAAACATAGCCGCCTGCCTTAGCAAAAGCAAGAAGCTTTTCGGCAACATTTGTATCAATTGTGTTCATGGGAGGCATAACCACGGTAGAGAAGGTTCTGCCGTCAAGGTTAAGAGTTCCTCCGTTTAAAGTCATTTTGTTCACATAGTATTTATCCACAGAAAGGTGTTCTATGTGATGTCTTGTAAGCTGGCGGATAGCCATAGCGTAATACAGGTTAATTTCTCCTGCCTCACCGGGGAAAGCACCGCCGTATCTTCCCAGATTCACATGAAGATCAAATGCCGGGTCAAAGAAATCGCCCTCGGCAAGTGCCCATATGGAATCCATAGGGTTAAGCAGAAGCACCTTGGCGTTCATTTTACCGTTAGCATTTATGTAGGATACACGGCGTGCAAGGTCTGCCCAGTCACTCATGAAATCCCAGTTGGGGTCAACATTGTAAAAATCGGGAGTTACCGCAACCTGAGCGTTTTTACGGGTCATTTTAAGGGAGTGTGGAATAAAATGGCTGACGCCATGTGCCGCAAGAGAGTTTGCCAGTTTTTTGTTTTCATAGGGAGTGTAAATCTCGTTTGAATTGAGCGCAGAATGCTCATTCATAAGCCTGCGGCCTTCAAGCTCAGCAATGGACTGTGTTTCCTTGAAGGTTACAGGGTTGTACATTGTCTGATTCAGGGAGTCATTACCTGGCATTGTAAGCTCACGGGTAACCTTGAAATAGTCACCAACTGTACCTGCCTGGAACTGCAGACCCTCCTCCCAGGTGTGCATTGTATAGTACAAGCCCTGGGATTTTGCATAGTCCACAACCTCTGAAATATTTCCTGCATACAAATCGGAAACTGCATCAAACCAGTCAAAACGCACTTTAACATCCTTACCCTGTATGTCGCGGTCAATAAGCAGCGGAAGAAGAGTTCTCATATCCTCTCCTGTTTTTTCCTTGAAAAGCTGTTCCAGGTCCTCGCTGTATGCCATTTTGTAACCGTAGTCACCCTCATGGTCCGAGAATGCACCGTTAATTGTTTTGCCGGGACCCATATAATCCTTGTATCTTTCAACATAGGGCTTGTAAGCAATATCAATAAACTTTTCGGCAAGGGAGGAATCAAGGTAGTTTACAACCGAACCGTCATAGCCCGAGCTTGGCGATATTTTAAAGTTGTAAACCCTGTATGCGCTGTCCGTTGGTGCCTGCCATACAAAAGCGGAACCGTCACCTATGAGCTCTAAGGTGTCGCTGTCAAGATAACCGATTTTACGGTTGGTGGAGTTTTTATCATCAATAACAATAACATCGGTGGGGTCCTGAGTGTTTACAAGCTTAATGCCATCAACAACAACTCTGCCGTTTGCCTTGTTTGTTATTTTAATAAGGTTATCTCCTTTTTTAAACTCAAATGTACCAATTTCATTCCATTTATAATAATTTTCACGCTGATTCACAGTAGCAGGTGTGCCGTTAACATTATATGTAACATTGGTAGCATTGCTTCCCGTGTTAACCCAGTAAGCGTAAACCCGGTAGGCACCTTCGTTTTTAACATAAGGGTGAATTTCCGCCCATCTGTCACCGTTGCCGCCGTCGGTGTAGACAGCTGAAAAGTTATACGGATTAGCAGAATCTACCCATGGGGTACCATCGTCACGGTGTATACGCTGGTTGTACCACCCTGTTGCACTGTTACCGCCTGCCGAGGTTTCTGTATATGCAGGTTCAAAGGTTACATAGCTTGTGTTTTCTGTGGAAACAAGCTTACCTGCCACCACAAAAGCACCTTGGGGTATCCACAAGTCTTCTCCGGCTTCAACATCATAGGTAGAATATGAAATACTCTTGGAATGAAGCTCGGGGTAAGCAGCCAGAACTCTTCCTTTTGCCTGGAAAGAAGGCCAGCCGAATTCATCTGCAAAGTTGAAATGGGTACCGTCTGCCGTTGCCTGTTTAACCTGTTTGTCAAAAAGCTCAAACCAGCTGTCGGAAAGCCACATATCAGCTGAGATTGGTGTGGAGCTTCCGACATAGTCACCTCTGGCATGGGCATAGCCGGGGTTAATGCCTTTTCGTGCAACCTCGTGAGCAATGTCCTGACCCTTTGCTCCTACGGTATCCGGGTTCTGATCAAAGAAAAAGAACTCGTAGGGAGCATATTTCTGCTCAGGAGACTGAATATTCTGCAACACCTGTTCGTAGGTATGATTTGCTTTTAAACCGTCATCTGTTATTGTTTCATTCATAGCATTTACCGGTGCGGCATTTACCGATGAAAGTGCCATAGCTACTGTCAGTATGCCACCTAAAATTTTATTTTTTTGCACCGCAATTCCTCCTTTATGAAAATATATTCTATATGCAGAAAGCACACATCAGCTTTTCCGCAGGAATCTGTTACATGACTTTTCAGCCTATGTCAAACAGACGAATATCTGTTACAGCACCTTTAAGGTAATCTGCTCCCTCGGCAGCTGTAAACCATCCGGGAATATCAACGGATATACCGCTGATATAGCCGTTTTCACCCAGGTTTTTGCTGAACTGGGCACCGTCAGCCATAATTCTTACACCGTCAATGTAGAAGGTAAGCTCTCCGTTTGCATCCGATTTAACTGCAAATTCATGCCAGCCTACCGTTTGTACAACGCCGGTACCAATTTTGTAATATCTGTTTACATTATTGTCAAAGCAAAGTATGTAGGACTTATCTGACGGAATTGCCTTTGCTACATTTCCGCCTATCTGTACACTATGCTCCCCGGAATCGTCCACATATTTTAAGCCGTAACGGGTGTTATGACCAATGATGGGCGAATAGAACTTCATGGTTGCTGCCGAGTTTTTACCAAGCTTGTTTGCAAAGCTGTAAGTTACTTTTTTATTTACAGCATCCACAGTATAAGTATAACCCTCTGCTCCGAAAGCATTCTGTGTAACTACCGCACCTTCCACGGTCCATTTACTGTCGGAGGCGCTGTTTTCTATATCGGCAATTTCCGTAAGCACGCTGCCTTCGGGAAGTTCAATTTTAGGTGCATCAACGCTCGGGACAGCCTTATACAGACTCACATCATCAAGATAAATTGCCTGCACGTGTCCGCCCACACCAAAAGCGCCGCTTTCGTTAACCTCTACAGTAAATTCCTTCTCTGTGCCGTCATGGAGATTTACAACCTTTGAAGCTGTATCAACCGAGCAAACAAATATGCCGTTGCAATAAAGAGAAATTTCTTTGCCGTTATCGGTCATTGAAAAGGCGGTTTCCTCTGTGAAATTGACTCCACCTGGAAGGTTAAACACTATGCTGTCGCCTGAGGTACTGTTTTTATCCATAATGATAACTGCCATCTTACCTTCACCGGGGTTGGCTGTGCCTGCATATGACATTGCAAAGTACACAGTACCCTTACCGCCGGAGCCGCCAACAACAGCTTCGTTTGCATAGCTGGGTGCACAGGCAAGACCGCGGTTTGCCTGGTCTGTGTTCATTCTTGCGCAGATTGCAGCCGAGCCGGTTTGTGCGTAAAATACTGTGCGGATTTTTCCTTCCACCTTATAGTTTTCCACAGCGGTTTTGGTCATAAATCCGCCCCAACCGCCACCGGTTTCATTGTTTAAACGAAGCACTTTACTGCCATTGGAATCCATACAAACAGATTCATTTGTAGCAGATTTTACCCACACATTTGTATTGAAGCTGCCGTTTTCAAAATCAGCTTTGTCTTCAAGAACATATATGCTTGAATCAGCTTCCTCAAAGGTTTTTGTAACCGTTCTGTACAGAGGTCTGGTAACACCGTCGGTTCTGCCCCATATCATAACCTTGAGCTGCTGTCCTGCAAAATCCTCGGTTACATTTAATGTAGCCTCCGCACCTCTGTCAACAGCAGAAACAGGACAAACCTTAAGCACCTTCAAAAGTCCTGAAGGAGTGGTTACCGTAGCAATCATAACGGGGTTTTCCGCCTCAGTGATTACTCTTGAGCTTATGTTAAGCATACCGGTTCCGTAAATTTTTGAAGAGTCGTTTTTAATGCCATCTATTGAAACCGAGAAATAATCCTTCTGTTTTGTGCTGTGCACAAGCAAAGCATCAATGTTTGCTGTTGTGCCATCTTGTGTAAGGTTTATAAGGTTAAGACCTTTTTTAAGAGGAATAACACCTGCGCTTGCCTGCTTGTAATCCTGGTGGGATGCCGTTGGAGCACCGTCGAAGGTGTATTTTGTACCGTTTACATCAAGAACAATCTTTGCTGTTTTTCCGGGCAAAGCGTAGGAAACAAGAATTTCCGCCTCTCTTTCGCTTTCACAGTAAACATCAAAGTTTACATAGGACTCAGTCGACCACCAGCCAAGTGCTTTTCCGCCAAAGGCATTACCGCTGTCGTTGTCTATGCTGGGCTGAGGAACGCTGTGCTGAGTACCTATTGTGCAGGGTCCGAAATCTGCAAGCTCTGCCTCGTAAAGGTCATAGGTCATTCCGTCAATATCAACTGTAGGAATTACAACCTCGGTCAATTCCAGAGGAAGGGTTGTGGGGTCAAAAATTGCGGGTAATAAGGGCTTATCAATAGGCGCGAATTCAGCCTTCTGAATGGGTGCCTTTGATGTATCCGGCACGAAAGCGCTGTCCTCGGTTGTAAGCACTCGGAAAGCGGTAAGACCACCCCTTGCATTGCCGTTGTTACTGCCTATTGTGTTTGCCACGCGAACCTTTACGGTGTTTTCACCGTTTACAATAAGGTCGGTTACATCAAAGCGGATAGGCGCATTCAGGCGGTAACCTGCATTTTTGCCGTTTACCCAAAGCTGTGCACCGCCATCAACGGTTTCAAGCTCAATTATTGTTCTTTCACCCGTTGTCAGGTTTACTGTGTTAGTGTAATCCACACAACCGGAGAATCGGTTTGGTATAAAGCTCCAGGTGTTCCAGTTTGTAAGGGAAACGGGTGTGCCGTTTATCAGTTCTGCAGGCATGGTGAAAGCATGGTTAAGCTCCTGCTGTGAGTTGGTATCAAGAGTTGCCACATTTTTCCACCAGGTTCCGTCCCATACCTCAATGCGGTAGCTCATAAGAGGCGAGCCGCTTGCAGCCGTTACGGTAACAGAGCTGACATCTGTGCTCTGTGCAAGTGCGCACTCAATCCATTGAGGTTCATCCAGCACCATGGGGTCAGCATTTTCCCAGACGGTAGCTGTG
>JAZQCS010000006.1:0-24860 GCA_045546415.1 Clostridia bacterium
TGCTGCAAGAAAGTTTTATAGGGTTATCAGTTCGGTAGTAGGATTTGATATGTCAAACGCCTCTGATTTTAAACTGCTTGACCGCAAGGTTGTGGATATACTCAACAGAATTCCTGAAAGAAAAGGTTTCTTCAGAGCAATGTCATTCTGGGTGGGCTTTAACAAAACATCGGTTGAATTCGAGGTTAATGAAAGATTGGAGGGTGAATCAAAATGGTCTGCAATAGGCCTTTTGAAATATGCCATTTCAAATATTTCTGCCTACTCGACAGCACCAATGCAGATTGTAACCGTGCTTGGTGTTATGATGCTTATTATTACTGCAATTTTCAGTGTTTGGGCACTTATTGATAAACTCCGTGGTATTGCCCTTGAAGGTATGACAACGGTTATAATTATCCTGATATTTATAGGAAGTATTATGATGATAAGCCTGGGTATTATCGGATATTATGTTGCCCGTATTTATGACGAAATTAAAGGAAGACCGAAATATATTGTTTCTTCAACTTGCAGGAGCAAAGAAGAAAGATAAAAATAGTTTTAAGAAGGTGCAAAATGGAAAGAAATGTGCTTGTTGACAGGCTGAAAGGATATGCCTGCTTTTTAGTGCTGTTTGGTCATGTTATTATGGGAATAAGACTGGCAGGCATAGATATTCCCGGATTTTTTTGGGGAATGGAAAAGTTTATATGGTCTTTTCATGTAGCACTTTTTCTGTTTTTGAGCGGTGTTGTATATAAAGTTACAGGAGAGTGGAAAAGCAAGAAAACCAAATGGGGATTTATTCTCTATAAGCTTTACAATCTCGGTATTCCATACATAACCTTTTCAATTGTTTATATATTGATAAACAGCTTGGTTGGAGAATCAAATACCGGTTTTGCAGTTTCAGATATTCTTTATATATGGAAAACCCCTGTTGCTCAATATTGGTTTTTGTATGCATTATTCTTTTTGTTTTGTATCTGGACAACTTTTTCAGGGATATTAAAAAATTGGCAAATTACGCTTATTGTTGTTTTAACAGGCTATTTAGCTCCGCTTTTTGGTATTCCCCTCGGAAGCATGGATGTGGTATTTTATTCGGCGCTTGCTTTTGGAATCGGCACATTTGTGGATTTCGAAAGCCTTACTAAGCTTCGGACCTGGGCTAAATGCTTGGCTGTGATACTGCATATAGTAACAGGTATCATTTTTATTTTACTAAACAAAATTGAAGCTCCATTCATAAAGGAAATAATGATACTGTTTGGAATATATTCCAGCATTATGTTTATTTCTATACTCCGGAACTGTAAGGCTATCGCTCATTTTCTCGATTTTGTAAACAAGTATTCTTTTCAGATTTATTTATTGCACACTATATTTACTGCCGGAACAAGAATAATCCTGCTTAGATTGAATATAACCCGGTGGTGGATTCATATTCTTTTGGGAACTGCCCTCGGATTAGCATTTTCGGTGTTAGCGGCAGTAATTGCAAAGAAAGTTAAGTGTTTGAATTTCTTTTTCTTTCCATCAAAAGCTTATACATTGAAGAAGAACAAATAAATCTTGCAAAAAAGTAATAGCACATAAAAGCAGCCACGCACAAAACAAGTGCCATGGCTGTTTTTTTGAGCAACCGTGATTCACAAATACATTTTCCATATCCCCCTTGCTTTTTTATTAATTATAGTATATAATAGATAGGAAAAGGAGTGTGGAAAATGTTCAGTCCGGAAAAAGTTAAAGACCAATGTGTCAGATGGATACAGGATTTTTTTGAAAATAACGGAAAAGGCTGTAATGCCGTTGTGGGAATATCCGGCGGTAAAGACAGCTCGGTAGCGGCTGCTCTTTGTGTTGAGGCGCTTGGAAAAGACCGTGTAATTGGGGTGCTGATGCCCCAGGGAGAGCAACACGATATTGATATGGCACAGCTGCTGGTGAACCATCTTGGCATACGCCACTATGTTGTGAATATAAAGGAAACTGTTGACAGCCTGCTTGCTGCCATGCCTGAGTCGGTGGAAAAAACACCTCAGACTCTGCAGAATATTCCGCCAAGAGTGCGTATGACCACTCTTTATGCAATTTCACAGAGCTGTAACGGCAGAGTGTGTAACACCTGTAATCTTTCGGAAGATTGGGTTGGATATTCCACCCGTTACGGTGATTCGGTAGGAGATTTTTCACCCATGTCCTTCCTTACGGTGACTGAGGTTAAAGAGATTGGAAGGCTTCTTGGGTTGCCGTCGGTACTTGTGGATAAAGTGCCAATAGACGGTCTTTGCGGAAAAACCGATGAAGAAAACTTAGGCTTTACCTATGCGGAGCTTGACAGATATATCCGCACCGGGGAGATAGATAACCCTGAAACCAAGGGAATTATTGACCGCAAGCATAAAATGAATCTGTTTAAGCTTGAATTTATGCCTTGTTTTAAGCCTGAAATTTAAATTTTAAAATTTCTTAAAAAACTTTGCAACCTTTTGGGAATCTGAAAGGTATTATGTATGTGAAAACAAAAAACAAAGGAGAATTTTATTATGAAAAAAATACTTTCCATTATGCTGGCATTAACTCTTGTGCTGGCACTCACCGCTTGCGGAGGCAAGGAAAAACCCGTTGTAAACGATGATGTTATCGTTGAAGAGGATGTTATTATTATTCCTGAAGAAGAGGTAGAAACAGAAGAGGAAGCAGACACAGACGAAAAAGCTGAGGACAAAAAGCCCGAAGCAAAACCTGAGTCTAAACCTGAGACAAAGCCTGAAGCAAAACCCGAAGCTAAGCCTGAGGAATCCAAGCCCGAGGCTAAGCCTGAGGTAAAGCCTGAGGAATCTAAGCCTGAAGCAAAACCCGAAGAGGAAAAAACTCCTGCAACTCTGGGTAACACCCTTCTTGCCGATTTCAAGAGCAAGGCAAATTCCGGAATGAGCACGCTTGAAATTGCCGAAGGTCTTATGCAGAACGAAGCAATTAAGTTTATGGGCGGCGCAATGGAGGTTGAACCCGGTCTTCTTTCCGGTTTTGACAATACAGAAATTACCGGCTTTAAATCCGGTGCGGTATTTATGCCTATGATTGGTTCAATTGCTTTTGTTGGTTATGTATTTGAGCTTGAAAATGCCGCAGATACCGGTGCGTTTATTTCAAAGCTTAAGAGCAGCGCAAATATGAGATGGAACATTTGCGTTGAAGCTGAAGAAATGGTTACCGGTAGCGTGGGCAACAAGGTATTCTTTGTAATGTGCCCCAAAACCCTTGAAGAGTAGTTAAAATTAAAACGGACGGGCAAATCTCGTCCGTTTTCTTGTGGAAAAAGGAGTAGAGAAAACCATGCTTTTTTCAAGCATTTCATTTTTATATTATTTTCTGCCCGTTGTACTTGGGCTGTATTTCATAACTCCCAAACCCCTTAAAAACACGGTATTGCTTGTTGCCAGCCTTGTGTTTTACGGCTGGGGTGAGCCCAGGTTTGTTTTTCTTATGATGGCTACCGTGGGCGTAGGCTATATTACAGGTATTTTAATGGAAAAATACCGCGGAAAACCTATTTCAAAGGTGTTTCTTGCAGTTTCAGTTGTTGCGGAACTGGGCGCTCTGGCATATTTTAAATATGCAGATTTTTTTATAGAAAATGTAAACAGAGTTACAGGTCTTTCTCTGCCTCTGTTGAAAATTGCTTTGCCTATAGGCATAAGCTTTTATACCTTCCAGATACTCAGCTACGGTGTGGATGTATATCGCGGAACGGTACCTGCACAGAAGAATCCTGTTAACCTGGCTTGCTATGTTGCAATGTTTCCGCAGCTTATTGCAGGTCCCATTGTGCGATATTCGGATGTTGCAAAGCAGCTTGTATCAAGAACACACACCTTTGAAAAAACAGGGGAGGGTATTCGTCGTTTTGTAATAGGTATGGGCAAGAAAATTCTTCTTGCCAACACCCTTGGTGAGCTATGTGAAGCATTTAATGCCTCCGGAGATAAATCCGTTGCTTTTTACTGGCTTTTTGCGGTTGCATATATGCTGCAGATTTATTTTGATTTTTCCGGATACAGCGATATGGCAATAGGTCTGGGTAAAATTCTGGGGTTTGATTTTATGGAAAACTTTAACTACCCATTTATATCTGCAAGTATCAGTGAGTTCTGGAGAAGATGGCACATTTCCCTTGGCTCCTGGTTCAGGGATTATGTGTATATACCCATGGGTGGAAACCGGGTAAACAAAGGCAGGTTCCTGTTTAATATTTTTACTGTGTGGTTTTTAACCGGTTTCTGGCACGGTGCAGAATGGAATTTCATTGTGTGGGGCGTGTTTTTCGGCATAATGCTTGCCCTTGAAAAGTTCTTTTTTGCAAAGAGTCTTAAAAAGCTTAAGGGTTTAAACCACATTTACGTGTTGTTCTTTGTGGCAATAAGCTTTGTGATTTTCAGCGGCACAGGCCTTGCTGACAGCTTTGGGAAGGTTGGCGGCCTTTTCGGTGCAGGAGGAATTCCTGCCCTGTCGAAGGAATTTTTCTATTATCTTCGCAGCTATGGACCGGTTGTTCTGCTTGGCACAGTTGCCGCAACACCCCTGCCTAAGCTTATTATGAAAAGGCTTGGTGAAAACAAGGTTACCGGGGTAATAACCGCAATGCTTGAAATTCCCTATCTGTTTATGATTGTAGTTTTGTCAACGGCTTTTCTTGCAGATGGTTCCTTTAACCCGTTTTTGTATTTCAGATTTTAGGAGGTGCTTTAATTGAAAAACAAAATAAAAAATGTAGTATCAACAGTATTTTTTGCAGGGCTTATTTTAAGCATTTCCCTTACCTGCTGGCTTAAGCCTGCGGATGCTGTATCCGAAGCGGAACGCCGTCCTCTTGAACAGTTTCCGGAGCTTTCAGTACAAAGTGTGCTGAAGGGTGAATTCATGAGCAGCTTTGAACAGTATGCCGCAGACCAGTTCCCTGCAAGGGACAAATTTCGGACACTTAAAGCACTTTTCAATTACAAGGTGTGGGGCAAGCTGGATAACAACGGACTTTTCTTTGCAGACGGGCATATTTCAAAAATTGAGTACCCGGTAAATCCTGAAATGGTGGAATATGCAGCGGAACGGTTCAACAACCTTTACAGAAAATTCATTGAAGGCAAAGGCGGAAATGTGTACCTTTCGCTTGTGCCGGACAAAAACCTTTTCCTGGCGGAGAAAAACGGCTACCTTGCAATAGATTATGAAAAATTCGCCTCGGATTTTGCGGAAAAAGTGCCATACATGACATATATTGACATAATGAGCCTTCTTTCCCTTGATGATTATTACTGCACAGATTCCCATTGGAAACAGGGAAAAATTACCAATGTGGCGCATCAGCTTGCAAAGGCAATGGATACAGAAATAAATGCAAAATATCAGGTGATTAAGCTGGACGAACCGTTCTACGGCGTTTATTCCGGGCAATCTGCGTTGCCGGTAAAACCCGATGAGCTGAGCTATCTTACAAACTACGCAATGGAAAATATGATTGTTACCTATTATAACGATAACGGAAAAAAAGAGCAGGGACCTCTTTACGACCTTGAAAAAGTTAAAGGTAACGACCCCTACGAAATGTTCCTGGGCGGTACAAAATGGCTTGTGGAAATTGAGAATCCAAACGCTGCAACCGATAAAGAGCTTGTGCTTTTCCGGGATTCCTTCGGAAGCAGTATAGCTCCCTTGCTTGCTCAGGGATACAAAAAGGTTTCTGTGGTGGATATCCGCTACATTCAAAGCGATTTTGTAGGCAGTTTTGTGGATTTTGAAAACAAGGATGTGCTTTTCCTTTACAGCACAACACTTATAAATAACAGCACAGCAATGAAATAAGAATAAAAAAGACATTTTCTCTCATATGAAAATGTCTTTTTTATTGTACTTGATTTTCCCTGTGGGAAATGGTATAATATATATGACGAATTTTGACGAAAAGGGATAAAAGATAATGAAAAACAGGGTTTTTAAAAAATTCTATGCAATAATGAAGCTGTGCCGTATGCACAAGCCTCAGCTTATAATTCCCTTTGGTGTGGTTGCCGCATTCCTTGCAGTACCCGGAAAGGAGATTCCCGATTTATGCAAGCTTTTCTGGGTTGTTATGGCATCCACCTTCGGGCTTATGGCAGGAAATGCATTTAATGGGCTTACGGACATAAAGCTTGATAAAATTAATCCGCGGAGTTTTGACAGGCCTCTTGTTGAGGGGAGCCTTAAGGTGTGGGAAGCAGTTGCGGTGGTTGCTGTTTCGGTGGTGGTTACAGTTATATCCACAGCGATGATTGACCCATTTTATCTGCTTTTGTTGCCCATACCCGTGGTGCTCAGCTTTGCATATTCCTTTACAAAAAGGTTTACTTTTTTGTGCCATATGTTCCTTGCCGGGGTTTTTGCGGCTGTGCCTGTGGCAGGGTGGGCGCTTTTCAGCAGCTGGAAGGACTGGCGTGCCCTTATTCTCGCGGGAATAACCTTTGTGTGGACGGTAGGGTACGAAATGATATACAGCTCCCAGGATGTTGAGTATGACCGGCAGATGAATATGAAATCCGTGCCTTCGGTTTTTGGGGTAAGGTTTGCTCTGAATCTTTGCAAGGTGTGTTACGCCCTTATGGTGCCGGGATTTGCTCTGTTGGTTTTTGTGACGGATGCGGGGTGGCTTTTTGTTGTGGGAACCGCGGTTTCAATGGTGCTTATGCCCCTGCAGTTTCTTATTATTAAAAAATACGGCATGGAAAAAGCCGGTGTAAGCTTTGACCTGAACAGAATTTTTGCCCTGCTTATTATGGCGGTGACCGTTGCCGATAAATTTATTAAATGGAGTATATAATATGATATTGAATATGAAGGCGGACCTGGAAAAGGTAAATGAACAAATAAAGCGTTTGCTTAAAGCCGAGGACGAAACCATGCGGGAAATTATGGAGTATGTGACAGGAGCCTCGGGGAAACAGCTGAGACCATCCCTGCTTATGCTTTTTTCCAAGCTTGAAAAGGAGTCGGCGGAGGCAGCAGAGTTTGCAGCGGCAGTTGAAATTATACACATGGCATCTCTGGTGCATGACGATATTATTGACGATGCGGATACCCGCAGAGGCAGGCTTTCGGTACAGAAAAAATACGGCAGGCATATGGCAGTATATGCCGGGGATTTTATGATTTTTGCCGTAATTAAGAACCTTAATGTAAAATATGACAGAAAATATCAGCGGCTGTTTTCCTCTCTTACAAAGCTTTGCTACGGGGAGCTTGGTCAGGAGGCTCACAGATATAACACAGAAACCTCTATTGAAGAATATATAAGCAACATAACCGGCAAAACCGCAACAATGTTTGAACTTGCCTGCGAGCTTGGGGCAACCCTTTCAACAGGCAGAAAATCCACCGTGGAAGCGGCAACGGTGTTTGGAAGAGCCCTGGGCATTCTGTTCCAGATTCGTGACGATTTGCTTGATTTCGACTGTAAAACCTATCTCAATAAGCCCTCGGGCGCGGATTTTGTTAACGGAATTTACACAATGCCGGTTATTTATGCCTTGCAGAATGAGGAAGCCCGCAGGGAGATTCTGGCAGCCAAGGAACAGGCTCAGGATAAGCTCACAGAGGAAAATTCAAAACGGATTACCTCTGCGGTAAACCTTGCAGAGGGCTTCGGAAAAACAAAGGAAAGTGCAAGGGAATATTACATTTCCGCCAAAAAGGCTGTGGAAAGCATAAAAACTAAAAATATTGAAATAATATCCTTTGCTCTTGAAATGATAGAAGAGCTGTACGGTGACATTGCGGAAAGATGCGAAAGGTATTCTCTGGAAGGATAGTTTGTTGTTTTCTTGCGGTAGACCGAGCTTGTCAGCGGTTTGAGGAACGGTGAAAATCGTTCCTTTTTTTATAACAATGTGCTAAAAATTTAACAAAAAATGAAATTGCCTCGTGAGATATAAAGAGAAAACAAGAGAAAAACGGCGATTTAAAGAGATTTAAAAATACAGATTAAAATATTTCAAAAAAGGGGTTGACAAAAGTGATGACCCGTGGTATAATAGTATCCGTTAAAGAATGTATATTCAAAAATATATAGATTGCGTCCTTAAAACGCAACAAAAAAACGGAGGTAAAGAATATGTCAACTTTCATGGTAAAACCTGCTGACGTTGAAAGAAAATGGTATGTAATTGACGCTGCTAACAAGCCTCTTGGCCGTGTTGCCGCAACTGCTGCTATGATTCTTCGCGGTAAGCATAAACCCACTTTCACACCCCATGTTGATTGCGGTGATTTCGTTATCGTTATCAATGCAGAAAAAGCTGTACTTACCGGTAAAAAGCTTATCGACAAGTACCACTACCATCACACAGGATGGATCGGCGGTCTTAAAATGGTTCAGTACAAAGAGCTTATGGAAAAGAACCCCGAAAGAGCTATGACCTATGCAATCGAAGGTATGCTTCCTCACAACACTGTAGGCAGAAAGTCCGCTACAAGACTTCGCGTGGTTAAGGGTGAAGAGCATAGCTTTGCAGCTCAGAAGCCTGAAGCTTGGACTCAGGAAATTAAGTAAGGAGGGATAGAACAATGGCAAACATTCAGTATTACGGCACAGGTAGAAGAAAAAGTTCTGTCGCTCGTGTAAGACTTGTACCCGGCAAAGGCGACATTACTATCAACAACAGATCTCTTGATGATTATTTTGGTCTTGAAACCCTTAAGGTTATCGTAAAACAGCCCCTTACCGCTACAGGTACAGAAGGCAAGTTTGATATTATCGTAAAGGTTCAGGGCGGTGGTTTCACCGGTCAGGCAGGCGCTATCCGTCACGGTGTTGCAAGAGCTCTTCTTAAAGTAGATGAAGAAACTTACAGAGCAACTCTTAAGAAGGCTGGCTACCTTACTCGTGATCCTCGTATGAAGGAAAGAAAGAAATACGGTCTTAAAGCCGCTCGTAGAGCTCCCCAGTTCTCAAAGAGATAACCTATCGACTTCTCACGACTTCACAAGGCCTTTATTTACGGGGTTTTTGGAGTTATCAGATGTTGTGGAAAGTTGCAAAAAGCGTGAGATAAGTAACACACAAGCAACATATATGCAACAAAGTTATCTAAATAGCAAAGATATTAAAAGAGATGTTTTTCTCCACAAAAGAAAGACATCTCTTTCTTTTTATCATTAGATTTTATTGATTGCATCTATTAGCTCCTTCACATCCAAATGAGTATAAACTTTTTCGGTGAGCGTCATCGCACCGGCGTGTCCTACAATCTTTTTGATTATAGTTTGATCTACATGAGCTTCGGCAAGCATTGATATACAAGTATGACGGCAACAATGCGTAGTTTTGTCAAAGCCTAAGTTTTCCATTAAAGGTGTAAAATAACTGTCATAATAATTGCGGTATTTGAATTGTTCCCCATTTTCAGTATGTAAAAGGTATTCGCTATCGGTATCATTATACCAAGCTCTAAAGAATGGCAATACCTTATCTGCGATGGGGACTTTTCTTATGCCGTTTTCTGTTTTACTGTCAATTACATCAAAGAACTGTTCTTCAATATGAACATCACTTTTCAGCAAATCAAGCATTTCAGAAATACGAACACCTGAGTAAATCAGCATAAGAACAATTTGATAATATTTATCCTCTTGCTGTGCCCAAATACGTTCAAGCTCGTATTTATCAAACTTGTTTCTATCCCTTCTGTTGGGATTGCGGTCTTTGTATTTTGCTATGTCCACAAACTCGGCATAGTTTTTATTGCACACATCATTTTTCAATGCGTATTCATACAACTGACCAAATAATACTTTGAGCTTACGCAGAGTTGGATAATTCTTATCGCAAGTATCTACCACATACTGCAAATCTGCAAGCTTTATTTCCTTAAACACCTTATTATACAAAGTTCCACATAGCTTATACGAAGCATTGTAGCCTTTTACATTGGAATCTGATATTGAGGGAAATTTACTTGCTGACCACTTTTCAAATATTTCTTGGAAAGTTATTTTTGCAGATGAAACATCAAATGGATTCTTGTTATACTCTGCAAGCATTTGAAGCCCGTCTGCCTTTGTAGGTGCATAACCTATTATAATATATTCCTGCACCTGCTTGTCTTTATCCTTATCGTATCGCCAGCCTGCCGTCTTTCTGACTACATAAGGATTTCTTCTTTTTCCGGATAATTTTACGACGCTCCCATATCCGTTGGGTAATCTCAATTCTCCAAAACCTCCTTTAAATTAAGATTTTTATGATAAAGAGCTTATTGCTCGTCATCACCGCTGTTTAATTTTCTTTCTTCTTCAAGTTTCTTTTGCAAATTCTGCCTATCTAATTCATTGCGACGCATTATAAATGTAGTTCTGTCCAATTCTTCATAGACCTTATCGGAAAGAGTACATTTGCTGTAATATTCTGTTTTAACATTTTGCCAAGCCTTATACGCTTCATAATCCATCCAATATGTCTTTAATGATTCTCTATTTATAGAAAAAGTTTCCATAACCTTGCAGAAATCAGCATTATACAAAGCACTTTCATCTTGTCCGTTAAAGATAAAAGCACATTCCCACTTGCCGACTTTGCCTACTTTCTTTATATCAATATTAAATGAAAGCTCATTTTTTCGGTCAATCTCAAAAAAGAATTCTAAAACATCGGATAAGGTTTCTGCCTTTATATGTGATGTATCATACCCTAATAAATAATTTAAGGTAGTATCTAATATCTTGGCTATCTCTCCCAATGTTGATAAGGGGATGTCAATTTCCCCGCTTTCGTATTTTTGAACTGTTCTTAAAGATTTACCAAGTTTATCAGCTAAATCAGATTGGTTGATTCGATTATACTTGCGTATTTCGGCAATTCTTTCGCCTACAAGCTTGTTTATTTCATTCACTATATATCACCTCTGAGGACATTATAACACATCTTTTTGCGAATTGCAAGTACATTTACGAATTTTAATTACATATTTTTAAGAAAAAGGTATTGACAAGTCGTGAAACTTCGTGTATAATGAAAATACGCATTAAGAGTGCGTAAATATTATAAGGAGGTAATAAGTATGAACGACAAGAGAACATTCGTCGAACTCCCGAACTTTACCGGGAGAAATGTTCCCATAACGGAAATCGCAAAAGCAATAGGTAAAGACGCTCAATATGTACGAATCGGCTTGCAGCAAGGCATCCTAAAGTTTGGATGTGCAATGAAGCTCGAAAATTCAAGCGAGTTCAATTACTATTGCCCCGATAAGAAGGTATGGGAAGAAACCGGATATTTCAGAGACACATCAAAATAGGCTCGACTCTGAAAACTTTATATATAGGCTTGGAGGTGGTTATATGTGAGTGGCAATTTCTTCAAAATGGATAATGATATTTTCAAATGTGGGTTAGATGCTTACGAGTTTATGGTTTATTCGTATCTTGTGATGAAAGCGGACAGAGAGGAAATGACCTGTTACCCAACGGCAGGGAAAATAGCTTTGGATTGTGGAATCAGTAAATCTCAGGTAAGAAAAGTTACAGCTTCTTTAGAGAAAAAGGGGTTAATCACAAAGGAAATGCGATACAAGGACACCATAAATGGCAAAAAGCATCAGACAAGTAGCCTCTATCATATAGAGCCACTGCCTATACGATATGGAGGGAGTGCCTCCGTATCAAATACCCACCCCCTATATGATAAAGAGGGGAAATAAATAAACAAGAGTTATTATATCAATATTCATTTTATCAAAAACCACTACAACAAGAAGGTGATGTTGTGGATTACAACACAGAACAATTTTATTATTATCTCGATGAATGCTATTTCCATCCCGAACGAGATAAAGAATTTTCTTCTGAGACCGAAAAGAAATTAGCAAGAAAGGCTATGGAACTGCTTTGGAACAAAGAAAGCATTAATGTAAACAATGTTACATATTCCAACGAGGAAATAAGACAGAAGCTACTTGATGAAATGATGCCTGAAATTTTAGATAGAGCCGTAGAGGTCTATCGCAAGGCTGAAGGAGTTAAATCCGAAACACCCTATCTTGCAGGCTGTATATTTAGGACTCTCATAGACTACGATGCGTATATAGAACGGTTATTCAGACTGACATTCAAAGGGTAAGTAAAGGAGAATTCTACTAATCATTTTCACGGAGCCGTACACGGCTCTGTGGAGGTGGTTAGAGAAAATAAATAATTAAATTCAAGGAGGAATTATCAATGAAAAAAAGATTTATCGAAAATGGAATTGAGTATGTAAGAAACGGCGATTATTACATACCGAACTTGGAAGTGCCGGAATGTAAGTACGAGATTAAAAAGTACGGAAGATTGAGAAGACAGCATTTGAAAACAAATAAGCCTTGTCAATACAGTATGCTTCTTATGACCGGAAAGCTGCTCGACCATTTGCACGATGTTGACGAACAGGCACAAGAAATCTTAGACCAATTTATAAAGGAAGCAGAGAAAACTGCTCCCGACAAAGCAACTCATCAGATGGCGTGGGTTGGGCATATGAACAACGCAAAGGCGTGTGCAGAGGAAATTATCTATAACGAGATAATTTATATTTAATGTTGTAACAAGCACTGAATTTGGCATTACAAATTCGATTTTTAAGGGATACCCCTAACACCCCAAACACGAAAGGAGGCGGCAAGATGCGTAACAGAACAAAGACTTTTTCTGTAAGGCTAAGTGAGCAGGAATATGAAACCTTGAACAAGGCAATAGCAAAAACAGGTCTTACAAAATCGGCCTTTATACGGACAGTTGCAAGAGGATATTTACCCAAACCTCGACCACCAAACGGCTATGATGAAATGGTGTCAGAACTTACAGATGTTGCCACCAACCTTTATTCCGTTTCAAATGGTATGTTAAATGCAAATAAAATTGACCCCACATTTTTGAGAAGTCAGGCAGAGCGATTGGATAAGGTTATTTTACAAATCAATACTTTTTTCACCGTTCCTGATAAAATCAAAGGAGGCGATATAAAATGGCAACAACAAAAATATGGGACATAAAAGGCAGAGTTGATGCACTTATAAATTATGCTGCTAATTCCGAAAAGACAGATGGCAAAAATTATAATGAAAAGCAAATACAAGCCTTGCATGATGTTATGGATTATGCTTCCGATGATTACAAAACGGAACGAAGCTTGTATGTATCGGGCATTAATACAACGCCCGATACAGCAAAGAAAAAGATGCACCAAACAAAACTCCGTTATGGTAAGACAGATGGTATCGTAGCATTCCACGCTATACAGAGCTTTAAGCCCGGTGAAACTACACCGGACAGAGCACACGAAATCGGTAGAAAGCTTGCAAAAGAAATGTGGGGAGAAAGATTCGAGGTGGTAGTTGCAACACACCTGAATAAAGAACATTTGCATAACCACTTTGTAATTAACTCTGTATCCTTTGTGGATGGCAAGAAATACTATGACAACACTGCAAATTACAATAAAATGAAAAAGATTTCTGACAGGCTTTGCGAGGAATATAATCTATCTGTAATACGAAATCCAAAAAGCAAAGGAAAGCATTATGCGGAATGGTTGGCAGAGAAAAACGGCTATCCCACAATACGAGGACAGATAAAGGACGAGCTTGATGGAATTATACAAGGTTCATATACTTTTCAAAGCTTTTGGACGGAACTCAAGCGCAGAGGATATGAGGTAAAGGATACGGGGAAATATATAGCATTAAAACCAACATTCTCCGAGAAATATATCCGCCTTAAATCTCTTGGTGAAAATTATAGTCCTGAAGCGATTAAAGAGCGTATTATCAAGGCAAGAAACGGAATAAGGGATTTGGATACACCCAAACCTGATTATAATGCATGGCTTAAAAAATATGAACCAATAAAACTCAAAGGCTTCAAGGCTCTGTATTACCATTACTTATATCTGTTTGGAAAAATACGCAAAAAGGAAACATCACAGAGAATATCGTTTTATCTGCGTGAGGAAATCATAAAATTTGAGAGATACCAAAAACAGTTTCATTTCCTTTATGATAATGATATTGAAACTTCAGGTCAGCTTATCGAAATGAAGCAAACGGCTGAGGATAAGATTTATGAATTGAAATTAAAAAGGTCAAGATTATATCACAAGCCTGAAGCCAAAGGCGAAATTGCAGATATAAATAGCGAACTAAAGGAACTGCGTGCAAAAGTAAGAATGTGCAACAACATTTTAACAGATGCAGAGCGTATCAATGAGCGTTATAACGAAGTACAAAGACTTGAACAAGAGGCAACAATGCCAAACACTAAGAAAAATAAAACAAAAAGCAAAGACAAAGATATTACACGATAGGATTGGAGGAACTTATGAAAACTATAAAAGCTATTATAATATTAACTTTGATAAGCATTTTTACCACAACCACATACGCAGCAGAGGTGCCGAGAGAGTCGGCACCCTGCAATGCCACAAATGAAGCAATAGTCATTGTTGAAAGTTTTATAGGTGATATTTTAACAGAAGTGCAGAATGGCTTGGGATATGCCGATGCAAGAGCAAAATCAAACCGCATATTTTTTAATGCTTGGCTCGACGGACAGACTTGCGGTTTTAGTTACGGCGAGCTTGTGGATATAGCCAATAACGCAATATGGCAATATCGGGATATGTACTTGCGACCTGATTTTTATGCAAATAATCTTGAAAAAGTCAGAGTAATAATCGCTCCTGTAATTGAAGATTATAAATCCGCCAAAATCACTTATACGGAAGCAGAGTTCAACGCTCGAAATAGGATTTATCAATCTGTAAATCCTAACTTTAATCCCGATGTGGAATATATGAAAGACCCGATATACAGAGATATTCCATCGGTGGATAATAGCTTGTTTATACTTGCAAGAAAACTGATTTTAGAAAGTAAATAATTGTTCTTAAATACCCCTCTTGCACAAAAAGCGATAGGGGTATTTGTGCGTATATCCGAAAAATATCTTGTTGCTTAAAAACAGTTGACTTATTTGCAACTTTATGGTACAATATATAATGTATAATTATATTTATGTATTTCGATGAGGTGTGTATTTATGATTACTGAAAAAATTGGAGTTAGAATAAGAGAGCTTAGAAAAGAAACGGGTCTAAGTCAAGAAAAATTTGCTTCAAAAATTGGTATGGACAGAACTTATTTTGCAAGTGTCGAATTGGGGAAAAGAAATATATCCATTGTTAATCTTGAAAAAATAGCACAAGGATTAAATGTTTCGTTATCGGATATGTTTGTAAATATGTAAGTCCATTTTATCGTACAGTATAAATGTTATAATTAAAATTAGGAGGTGTCTGCTTTGAATAGTGCGATAGCAATAAGGAAGGAAGAATACAAAACTTCATATATAAATAACCGCAGATACTTAGGAAATAAATATAAATTGTTGCCGTTTATCAAAGGCGTTGTTGAAGGCGAATGCAAAAATATAAAATCAATAGCAGATATATTTGCAGGAACCGGAGCTGTTTCTTCAGCTTTTACTGATAAAATCATTACTACTAATGACCTGATGTATAGTAATTATATCTGTAATTATGCGTGGTTTGGAAATATGGAATACAATCCACAGACAATTATAGATTATATAGTTTATTATAATTCCTTGTGTGATTTAGATGATAACTATATGACAGAAAATTTTGCAGATACTTATTTTAGTCGTGATGATTGTGCTAAAATAGGTTTTATACGAGAAGATATAGAAACACATTATGCAAATGAAGAAATCAATGACAGAGAAAGGGCGTTACTTATTACCTCTCTGCTTTACGCAATGGATAAAATCGCTAACACTTGTGGTCACTATGACGCATACAGAAAAGGCGTTGAGTTTGATAAAAGTTTAGAATTATATGTGCCGTTAGCAGAAATAAAAAATAATAGCCAAAACAGATGTTATAACGAGGATTCAAACGACTTAGTAAAACGAATTAAAGCTGATTTGGTATATATTGACCCACCATATAATTCAAGACAATATTGCGATGCATATCATCTTCTTGAAAATGTTGCCCGTTGGGAAAAACCGGAAGTTTTCGGTGTAGCAAAAAAAATGGATAGAAGCAGTATGAAAAGTAAGTATTGTACAAGAAGTGCCGCAAAAGAATTTGAGCGTTTGATTGAAAACATAACGGCAAAATACATTTTATTGTCGTATAACAACATGGCTGAAAAGGGCAATGATCGTTCAAATGCAAAGATTTCAGACGATGATATTATGAAAATTTTGAGTAAAAAAGGAACAGTAAAGGTATTTTCTGAGAGTTATAAGCCGTTTACGACTGGAAAATCAGATATTGCCGAAAACGAGGAAAGGTTATTTCTATGTACTGTTTCTGACTAAGGAGTAAATCGAAATGATACAATCACCATTAAATTACACGGGTGGTAAGTTCAAGTTGTTACCGCAAATATTGCCTCTTTTCCCTACAAACATAAACACCTTTGTGGATTTGTTTTGTGGTGGTTGTAATGTAGGAATAAATGTTGAGTGCGAAAATGTTATTTATAATGATTTGGATAGAAATCTCCTATACCTCTACAACACATTTAAAAATTTAGATAAACAAGCGGTTTTTGATTGGATATATGGAATTATAGATAAGTACAAACTGTCTCTTGTTAGCCAAAACGGATATGATTATTATGAATGTGATAGCAGCAAAGGATTAGGCGATTACAACCGTGATAAATTTTTGAAATTACGAGCTGACTTTAATGAAAAGCAAAAAAATGAACAGTATGACTACTATTACTATGTAATGTTGTATGTAATTATAGTTTATGCTTTTAATAATCAAATCAGATTTAACAGTAATGGTGAGTTTAATCTTCCGGTTGGAAAGCGTGATTTCAACAAAAATATGCAACAGAAATTATCTGATTTTATTGATAAGATTAAAGAACAGGATTGTAAATTTACTTGCCTTGATTTCAGAGAATTCAATACAGAAACACTCAATAATAATGATTTTGTTTATGTTGACCCCCCATACCTAATCACCTGTGCCACATATAACGAACAAGGTGGTTGGGATGAGAATGATGAAAAAGACTTATTACAATTTTTAGATGATTTGCATAATCGAAACATAAAATTTGCCTTATCAAATGTTTTGCGTAGTAAAGGCAAAGAAAATTCACTCTTAATAAATTGGATTGAAAAAAATAAAGATAAATATAAAACAATATATTTGAATTATAGTTATTCAAATTCAAATTATCAGACTAAAGACAAAACCTCTGCAAGTGAAGAAGTTTTGATAATTAACTATTAGGAGGGGTAAAATGGATACTAAATTGCCTTATAAAAGCTTTTGTTGGAGCTTGGGTACAACAAGCTTCAGAACGAAAAATTTTAATAAAACCATTGAAGAACAACTTGATTTATTAAATTCTTTTTGGAATATTTCTGAAAATAAAAATTGTGCATGGAATGCAAATAGCGAATTACAAACTCGTTATTATGATTTTATGCACAAAGAAGGCTTTGTCGAAGGTGATGCCAAGAATAAACCTAAAGATGCTCGTGAAAAGACTTCAGGATTGGTTGACATCGGCTTGATTGATAGTGGAAGAAAACTAACAAATGCAGGTAAAGCATTGTTAGAAATATGCTCTACAAGTGATTTTACAACGGACAACTTTTTCCAGATTCCCAAAGACAGTTTTATATATCTTAAACAGCTATTAAAAACTTATAATTACATAGACGGAAACCCTGTAAGACCATTCGTTGTATTACTATATGTGCTATCTAAAGTAAATTCATTGACATTAGATGAGTTTAAATTCCTTTTACCTTTATGTACCTCAAAAGAAAATACAGATGAGATTATTGAAGGCATAAATAAAATCAGAAGTGGCTCAGCAACAATTGATGAGATTATAACATCACGACTTATGTCTATGATGAATTACAAAGTTGCGTTAAAAGCTTTTACTGTTGCTCCTATGGTAACTGCGGATTTGATATGTCATATAGGAATGAACAGAAAAAGTAGAAACTTTGATAAAGCATACTATCCACTTTTTGTAGGATTGCAAGCTGCTTATTTAAGCAAAGACGAAAATGGCTTTGCTTACGCATTTGAAATGGCAAGGAAAGTAAATATCGGAAGATATTGGATAAAATATCTTTTTAATACAATATCATTAGTTGCTATCAAGAAAAATCCCCAAAAGTGTCTTAACCACACACTTTTTGATGGAGTTTCATCCGAAGAAGAATTCAGAACAGCATTTTTCAAAGTAATGCATTTACTGAAAGCAAAAGCAACTTTATCAGATTATTTTGACCTAAATCGTAGATACATTAAAACTACGGATATAATTCTTTTTGAAGATGGTGTTGTAAAATTAGATATTGTACCAAAGCACTATTTTAATTCTGTAATAAACAAACTATACTTAGAAGCATTTTCATCAACTGAATTGTTGGAAAAAGACTGTAAATTCAGCGAAATTTCTTCTTGTCTTGTTATAGATGAAAAAGTTATTATTGATGGTGTAAACGCAGAATTAGGTACTTCAGTAACAACAATAGCAGAAGCACAAGCGGCTCTTGAAGATAATAGATACAAAAGATTACACCATCTTATTGATACTAAGTTTACAAATAATCAACTTATCACATTACTTGATTGCTTTGAACATAGAAACGACACCGATATAAGAAGTATGGTAACTGACAATGCTGATGTTCCAACAATATTTGAATATGTATTGGGTATATTGTGGTATAAGGTAAGTGAACGACAGGGAAAAATTCTTGATTATATGAAATTGTCCCTTGACGCAGATTTACTCCCTAAAACCCACGCAGCAGGCGGAGAAGCCGATATTGTATATGAGTATAATGAAACTAAACATTATCCGGAACACACGCTGCTACTTGAAGCTACACTTGCTGATGGAACTAACCAACGACGAATGGAAATGGAGCCGGTATCTCGGCATTTAGGACAGCACCTGATAAGAACACGAAATATGAACTCATACTGTGTTTTTGCGACAAGTTATCTGAACATAAATGTCATATCGGATTTTAGGGCAAGAAAAACTACTCCTTATTATGATCCAAATGACTATTCAAAGTATGTTGAGGGTATGAAAATAATACCTTTACAAACATCTGAATTGAAGAAGATTATAGTTAATAACAAAACATATAGTGAACTTTACCCACTATTTGATGAGGCTTACAATTCGACATTACCTCCTCATGAATGGTATGAACAATGTATAAATAATAAATTATAATTTCACAGTTCTCTATAAAGCTATAAATAATAAAACTTATTTTTACATAAAATAGTTGTAGCTTTATAGGAGGTGAAAGAATGCGAAAGGTGATAAAAATGAAAGGCTTTGATTCTACTACTTATTCAGTTAATGATTTTTTAGAATGGTACGAAAGAAAACAGTTGGTGTTATCTCCAAAATTCCAAAGACGCTCTGTATGGAAAGATGTTGCTAAATCTTTTTTAATAGATAGTATTTTAAGAGATAAGCCATTACCTAAAATATTTATCCGTCAAATAACAGACATTAAAAATCGTACTACAATCAGAGAAGTTGTTGATGGACAGCAAAGATTAAGAACAATAATGGACTTTATTAACGATGGGTTCAAAGTTAAAAGAGTTCATAACAAGGAATATGGAGAGAAATTTTTCTCCCAATTGGATGAAGATGCACAGAGTATTATATTAACATATAAATTTTCCGTTGACACATTAATTGGTGTTGAGGATAGCGACATCATGGATATTTTTGCTCGTTTGAACACTTACACAACACCACTTAATAAACAAGAATTGATTAATGCTGAGTTTTACGGATATTTTAAACAACTTGTGTATGGGGTAAGTTATAAATATAATAAATTTTGGATAGACAATAAGGTTTTCACAGAATACCAAACTATGAGAATGAATGAAGTTGAACTTACTGCCGATTTGTTTATTGCATTTATGGACGGGATTCAAAATAGAAAAGCTGTAAAAAGTTATTATAAAAACTTTGATGATAATTTTGAAAACAGAGAAGAGTTAGAAGAAAGATTTGATGAGGTTGTAACATTAGTAACCAAGATTTTTGGTGACAGTTTGAAAAAATCTAAGTTTAGAAAGCCTGCTCTGTTCTATTCTATGTTTTTGGCTTTGTATAATATAAAATATGATATTTCAAACATAGATAATATGGCTCATATAAGTGATATAACAGATAAAATAATATCAAAATTAAAAATCTGTTTTGATAGAATTGAAGAAACTATCAATTCGGAGATTGATACTTTGTCAAAAGAACAGATGGAATTTGTAACCTCTATATCAAGAGCAACTTCTGACACAGAATCAAGAAAAACAAGAACTAAATATATTATCAAAGAGATAGGAAAAGCTCTTTCTGAATAAGGTGGGCTTTTATTATGAAATCTATTACAGATATATATAACGAATTTAAACAAACATATGATGATACTAATGATGTGTTAGCAGATTCTAATTTTTTGTATCAAAATCAAGCAAAAATAGATAGTACAGTATTTAGTGATAAGATTTACTACTATGTAATTGAGCATTGTTTTATGCGAATATATCTAGCATGGGAAAATTTTATTGAAAGTGCATTCAAATTGTACTTATGTGATAGCAAAGATATGCAAGGAAATAATTATGTTAGGTACGCAACACCTATGGATGAAGAACATGCTTATAATTTACTTAAAGGAACAAAACAGTATCCTGATTGGACTAATATAGGAGATATAAACACATTATCAAATATGTTTTTTGAAAATTCAGGTCCGTTTAATCTTTTAAATAGCAATCCGATTGAATTACAGCATATGAAAACGATAAGAAATAGAATTTCTCATACTTCCGAGAAAAGTGTTCGTAGTTTTAATAATTTGACAAATACTCAGATAGCGATAACAGGATTATCGGCAGCAGAATTTCTATCTCAATACAAAGACGTGAACTTATCATACTATTCTTTTTATACCGATATATTAATGTCATATGTTGAAGCTATTTGTAACAAATAGTCCTACATAAAAAGTAATATGTAGCAATCAGTAGTTCTACGCAAATAACGCACAAGTAACAAAAAATAGAGAAAACCCCGTAAAATGAGGCTTTTCGGGAAGCGGGAAATTCTCAAAGAGATAATTACATTATCGCTATCAAAACCCACAACTTCGGTTGTGGGTTTTTTGTTTCCCTTCAAGTACCATTGACAGCAGGGACAGAGGTATGATATAATTGAATTGAAAGAGTTTTAAGGTTTTCCGATGGAGGCAGATGAAGATGAAATTTGTTAAATGGAAAAGTCTTATAATAACCTGCATCGTGTGTCTGTTGCCCATTTTACTTGGTGTTTTGTTGTGGAAAAACCTTTAAAAAGACAAAAAAATCAAAAAAAGTAAAAATATACTACTAAAAGTAAAATGCAACTATTGAAGCCCGGCGTAGGATGTGGTAAAATTACGGTATAAACTGGTATAATTATATTAAGGAGGAATAAAAAATGAAAAAGAATTTTGCAAAATGCCTTTGCATCACACTTGCTCTTGTTATGGCTGTGGCAACATTTTCTGCCTGCAACGGTAAGCAGTCTGCCGATGACATCAAGGGTTACGGTGCCTGGAAGGGCGGCATTGTTTTTGAAATTGATGAGGAAGCGGTTCAGGATTACAATTTCCGTGTTTCCGCATACCGTGATTTCAGAGCTGACCCTGTAAACCGCTACTATGCGGACGGTGCAGATGAATTCCTTAAGGATTACCCGGAAGCAACTGTTGAATTCCTTTCAATAGGTGACCATCAGCCCGATGCCATTGCTGCCGCAATTGCCGCAGGTGATGTGTGGGATATTCAGTATGTTTTCACCTGTTCGCAGATGCCCGGTGACATTGTTGACGGTCTTTATGAGCCTATTGACGGCTATTTTGATTTAAACGACGAAAGAATTAACAAGCGTACAATTTCCGGTGCATATTTTGACGGTCATTACTATGGTGTTTCCAACGAGGTTATGCAGGAATGTACATATCTTTCCTACAACGAAACCGTGTTCAAGGCAAACGGTCTTAAAACACCTCACGATTATTACGCAGAAGGCAACTGGACCTTTGATGCCCTTTATGAAATTTGCGGAAACCTTTACGAAAAAGGTCTTACTGCATCATTCGGCAATTTCATTCATCCCACATGGATTCTTAAACACGCTACAAAGTGGAACGAGGATTATACCGATGTTGAAATTACCCTTGATACAGCCCCCGTACGCCATTATCTTGACAAAATCAGGACAATGGTTTACGACTGGAACATGACCACCAACGATAAGAACATCAATGTTGCAAACCGCACCTGTGCGCTTTCAACACAAACTGTTCCCAACCTTACAGTATGGAACTCCACAACCGAAACCGACGATGTTATCCGTTACATTTTCCTTCCCGGCATAACCGAAGAGGAGGAAAAACCCTACCTTAACATTGCCGATGCGAACTTTATGGTTCCCTCCGGTGCAAATCAGGATATGAAAGCGGCTTCCGTTGAGCTTGCAATTCAGATGGGTATGGGCAGAAAGAACCATCTTGTAAATTACTATAAGGAGCAGATGACAGAAGAGGACTACGACCTTCTTATGGAATCTATGAAGAATGAAAAGCCTCTTTCCCGTGCATTTTCTCCTAATTTCAGATACAGTCAGTTCAAGTTCTCCGAGGAAATGCAGGCAGGTAAACCTGTTTCAACATATGTAAGTGAGTATCAGACTCTTCTTGAAAGCCACGCAGAAACCTTCCGCGAAAAGCTCAAAGAATACAGAGAGTATACTGGTCTTTCAAACGAGAAATAGTAATACTAAAGCCCTGAAAACTAAGGTTTTCAGGGCTTTAGCTATTGTATATCGGTTTACGATTGTGTAAATATTTCTAAACATTATGTAAAAATATACCATTGAATTTGCAAAGGGGTTATGATACAATAAAATTAACAAAAAAATTTTCAGGAGGTAACAAAATGAAAAAGACTTTAGTAAAAATGCTTTGCCTTGTGCTTGCCCTTGTTATGGCTGTTGCAACATTTTCTGCCTGCAACGGTAAGCAGACTGCAGAGGACCTTAAAGAGCGCGGTGCCTGGAAGGGCGAAAAGATTTTTGAAACAGATGAGGAATTAATTGCCGATTACACTTTCCGTGTTTCTGCTTTCCGTGATTTCGGCAGTGACCCCCTTAACCACCAGTATGCAGATGGTGCAAATGTATGGCTTGAGCAGCACCCCGGCGCAAAGGTTCAGTACCTTTCAATAGGTGACCATCAGCCCGATGCCATTGCAGCAGCTGTTGCCTCGGGAGATGTATGGGACATTCAGTATGTTTTCACCTGCTCACAGATGCCCGGTGACATTGTTGACGGCCTTTATGAGCCTATTGACGGTTATTTCGATTTAAACGACGAAAGAATCAACAAGGGTACAAGCTCCGGCGCATATTTTGACGGTCACTGGTACGGTGTTTCCAATGAAGTTATGCAGGAATGTGAATATATGTCCTACAACGAAACACTTCTTAAGGAAAACGGCATTAAAACTCCTCACGAATATTATGCAGAAGGTAAATGGGATATAAATGCCCTTGATGAAATTGTAGGCAAGCTTCACGACAAAGGTTTGAAAATAAGCTTCAACATGGGTCATCCCTCCTTCAACCTTAAGCACGCTACAAGATGGAATGATGATTATACTGATGTTGAAATTGTTCTGGGCAGCCAGGAAACAAGAAGATATTTCGATATTCTCCGCAAGTGGATTTATGAATGGGAAATAAACGATTCAACAATCATGCATTCTGCTGACCGCACATCGGCTATGGCTGCACATGTTATCCCCAACCTTACCGAAAGAAACATTATCAGCAAAACAGATGATGTGGTACGTTACATATACTGCCCCGGTATTTACGAGGATGAAAACAAGCCTTACATTGACATTGCAGATGCTAACTTTATGGTACCCTCAGGCGCAAATCAGGATATGAAGGCGGCAGCTATTGACCTTGCAATTGAAATGGGTATGGGAAGAAAGAACTACCTTCTTGATTACTATAAAAAGAACATGGTTCCCGAAGACTACGACCTTCTTATGGAAGCAATGCAGGACGAAAGACCCCTTGAAAGAGGCTTCTCTCCTGATTTTATGTATTACAACTTTGAGTTTACAAAACAAATGAAAACAGGTAAGCCTGTTTCCACATACATTTCCGAAATTGAGCCCAAGCTTGAAACTTTAGCTGAAAAGTTCCGTACAAAGCTTGTAGAATACAGAGACTTAACAGGTCTTTCCAACGAGGAATAATAAAAAAGAGCAGTTCGTAAGAACTGCTCTTTTTGAATGGTTTTAATTAAATTAAGAACGTAAAGAAACCTAAACCGAAGGTGAAAAGAGTAAACAGGAAGTCGAAAGCCAGCTGAGCAAAACCTGCAACAATACCGATTATCATACCAATAAGGTAAAGGTTTTTAGGCTGTTTTTTGGAAATAAGACCGCCTGCGCCAAAACCAACAGAAAGACCTACACAGATGTAGATGGGGTTGAAAAGAAATGCAACGCAACCTAAGATTATGGAAGCGAGTGCAAAACCGGGAACCTTAGAGTTTGCGGCAGTCGGCTGTGTTTCTGCAACTGCAACGGGAGCTGCTTCTACAACGGGAGCTTCTGCAACGGGAGTTTCTGCAACGGGAGCTTCTACAACGGGAGCAGCTTCTACAACGGGAGCTTCTGCAACGGGAGC
>JAZQCS010000007.1:0-12981 GCA_045546415.1 Clostridia bacterium
GGCTGTTACGATGAGACCTGTTTTCTTTGCAGATTCAACGATTATTTCTCTGTCGATAGGTTTAATTGTATGAATATTAACAACTCTGGCACTAATGCCTTTTTCTTCAAGCACATTAGCCGCCTTAACAGCTTCACCTACCAAAAGACCGGTAGCGATAATCGAAACGTCTGTTCCGTCTCTTAAAAGAACGCCCTTACCAAGCTCAAATTTATAGTCGGGAGTATTGACGTCTTCAACTGCAAGACGACCAAATCTTAAATACATAGGTCCGTATGTTTCACAAGCCGCCTTGACAGCAAGTCTTGCTTCAATATCGTCGCAAGGGTTAATAATAGTCATATTAGGAATGCTTCTCATTAAAGCTATGTCTTCACAACACTGATGGGTTGCACCGTCTTCGCCAACGGATATACCTGCATGAGTTGCGCCTATTTTAACGTTTAATTTAGGATAACAAACCGAGTTTCTGATCTGCTCAAAGGCTCTGCCTGCCGCAAAAACAGCGAAAGAGCTTGCAAAAACGGTCTTACCACAGGAAGCAATGCCTGCCGCAGTTGTCATCATGTTAGCTTCGGCAATACCCATGTTAACGTGTCTTTCGGGAAATTTTTTCTTAAAGGTATCGGTTTTTGTAGATTTAGAAAGGTCGGCATCAAGCACAACCACATTTGTATCCTTTTCGCCCAGCTCGGCAAGAGCCATACCATATGCCTCACGGGTTGCAATCTTTTTAATATCAGCCATTATCAGTTTTCCTCCAGTTCTTTGATTTTCGCATCAATTTCAGCTATTGCAAGGTTGTACTGCTCTTCGTTTGGTGCGTTACCGTGCCAGCCGGCTTCGTTTTCCATAAAGGAAACGCCCTTGCCCTTAACGGTGTTGCAGATAATTACAGTAGGCTTACCCTTTGTTGCCTTTGCTCTGGCTAAAGCATCGCGGATTTCATCAACCTCGTGACCGCAAATTACAATAACATTCCAACCGAAAGCATCAAATTTTTTGTCAACGGGAGTGGGGTTCATAACCTTGCGCACATCACCGTCAATCTGTAAAAGGTTAAGGTCAACAAAAGCTACAAGGTTGTCCAGCTCATAGTGAGCCGCAAACATAGCCGCTTCCCATACCTGACCTTCTTCAAGCTCACCGTCGCCAAGAACGGTGTAAACACGGTAATCCTTGCCGTCAAGCTTTGCGGCAAGAGCCATACCGTTAGCGGCACAAACGCCCTGACCTAAAGAGCCGGTTGACATATCAACACCGGGAACCTTTTTCATATCCGGATGACCCTGAAGGTAGCTGTCTATTTTACGGAGAGTAACAATATCCTCTACCGGGAAAAAGCCTTTGTGAGCAAGGGCACCGTAAAGTGCAGGAGCACAATGACCCTTGGAAAGTACAAAACGGTCACGGTCGGGATTTTTTGGGTCTTTGGGATCCACTCTCATTTCTTCAAAATAAAGCACCGACATAATTTCCGCAATGGAAAGTGAGCCGCCGGGATGACCGGATTTTGCGTTATAAACACCGGTTAAAGCTTCTCGTCTTATTTTGTATGCGAGAATGTCCAATTCTTTCTTTGTTGCCATTTTTGTTACCTCATTTCTTTATATTTCTTGGCTGAAAATAATTTGCATAAGTTCATCAATCCGTTGCTCGTTTTTGCTCAGGTATAAATAGCCTATAAGCGCTTCAAAGCCGGTTGCACGCTTATAATCAATAAGCTGAGCGTGTTTGGGCACGGTATAGGATTTTGCGTTTCTTCCCCTTTTGTAAACCGCTTCCTCCTCCTGGGTGAGAAGGGGCTCCAGGGCTTCCATAAAACTGCTTTGCGCCTCTGCACTCACATATTTTATGGATTCCTTGTGAAGTCTGTTTGTAGGCAGATTGCCGTTTTTCAGCAGATGTGCCCGGACATAAACCTCATAAATGCTGTCACCGATATAAGCAAGAGTAAGGGGAGAAAACATTGACGGTTTTTCGGAAGGAGTTTCAAGCATTCCAAACATCTTTTAAAATCATTCTTTCTACTTTATCTTAGTAATCTGAGCTCCCTGGGGAGTATCCTTAACCTCATAGCCCAGGCTTGTGAGCTGGTCGCGTATGCGGTCGGCCTCTGCCCAGTTTTTATCCTTTCTTGCCTGAGCACGGGCATCAACAAGAGCCTGAATATCGGCAGGAATGCCGTTGTCATCAGCCTTCTGTAAAAGACCAAGCACTCCGCCAAGCTCCTTAAGGAAAGCCTTAACCTTTTCAAGAAGAGCCCTTGAATAGGTTTTTTCTGCTGTGATTTCTGTGTTTATTTCAGTTACAATTTCGTGAAGCACGCTTATTGCATCTGCAGTGTTTATGTCATCATCCATAGCATTTATGAATTTTTCACGGTAGGAGGAAATTTTGTCAAAAATTGCTTCTTCGCCATCAAAAAGGCTGTCGTCCCCGGATTTTGAAATAAGGAAATCCAGAAGCTCTAAGCAGGTGTAAATTCTGCCAAGAGAGGTTTTTGCCTGCTCCATAAGCTCATCCGAGAAATTTATGGGGCTGCGGTAATGTGCAGAAAGCATAAAGTAACGGATAACCTCATAATCGTACTTTGCTGCAATATCACGAATTGTAAAGAAGTTGCCCAGGGATTTGGACATTTTTTCGTTGTTTACATTTATAAAACCGTTGTGAAGCCAATAGTTTGCAAAGGGCTTGCCGTTTGCTGCTTCACTCTGTGCAATTTCATTTTCATGGTGAGGGAAAATAAGGTCCTTGCCGCCGCTGTGAATGTCAATGGTTTCGCCAAGATAGCGGTTAGCCATTGCGGAACATTCAATATGCCAGCCGGGTCTGCCTTCACCCCAGGGGCATTTCCATGCAGGCTCACCGGGTTTTTTTGCTTTCCATAAAGCAAAATCCATAGGGTCTTCCTTCTTTTCTCCAACGCCTATTCTTGCACCAAGCTGTAAATCCTCAAGCGGCTGATGGGAAAGCTTGCCGTACTGGGCAAATTTAAGTGTACGGAAATAAACATCGCCCTCGGACTCGTAAGCGTAGCCCTTTTCAATAAGCGTGGAAATAAGCTCAATTATAGCATCAATGTTTTCGGTAGCTCTGGGATGTACAGTAGCTTCCTTAATGCCAAGACCTTTTGCATCGGTGAAATACTCCCTGATGAATTTTTCAGCAAGGTCTGCAACGGTTATGCCCTGCTCGTTGGCATTTTTAATCATTTTATCGTCAATGTCGGTAAAATTCTGTACGAACTTTACGTTGTAGCCCTTGAATTCGAAATATCTGCGAAGAGTGTCGAAAATTATAAAAGGACGGGCGTTACCTAAATGGAAGAAGTTGTACACGGTGGGACCGCAGGAGTACATAAGCACCTCGCCCTCGGTAATGGGCTTGAATTCTTCCTTTTTTCGTGTCATACTGTTATAGAGTTTCATGGTTATTCTCCTTTGGGGTTTATTACTGGGGTTTAATTACATCGGCGTTTTTAATAACATATTCTGCGCCGGAAATAAGGGTTATTGCTACCATTATATACATAAGTATGTCAAGCACAGAGCCAATGGGTGTGCCGATACTGAAAATGTTTTGGTTTAACCAGGGCACAAGTGCCGCTGTTATGAGCACCATCTGGTACATTGTTTTAAGCTTACCTGTAAAGCCTGCCGCAATTACTCTTCCGCTTCCTGCCGCAATAAGACGGATGCCTGTTACCACCATTTCACGGAGCACAACAATGTAAAATACCCACACGGAGGTGTCACCGTTGTGAACAAGAAGTGCAAGTGCCGCAAGAACAAGGAGCTTGTCGGCAAGAGGGTCCAGGAATTTTCCGAAATCGCTGACAAGGTTAAGCTTCCGGGCAAGATGACCGTCAAGATAATCGGTAAGCGATGCCACAACAAAAAGCACAAGTGCAACATAGGCACAGACGGTATTCTCAATAAGCCCGAAGGCTATAAAAAACGGAATAAGAATTACTCTCAGTACGGTTAATTTGTTGGCTATGTTCATATTTCATCCTCCTCAAAATTATAAGGTACTTTTCCTTCTAAATCGTATGCACCGGCATCGGTAATAAGCACATTTACGTAGTCACCGGTTTTTATGTTATCTCCTTCAAAAATGACGCTTCCGTCAATTTCGGGTGCATCACCCTCGCTTCTGCCCTCGTATCTGCCGTCACGAAGCTGACCGCAGCACAGAACCTCAAGGGTTTTGCCTATTTTGTTTTGGTTAATTTCGAGGGAAATGTCCTGTTGCATTTCCATAATTTCATCAGCCCGTTGTTTTCTTATCTCCTCGGGAACAACGCCGTCAAGCTTTTCTGCGGGTGTGCCTTCCTCAAGAGAGAAGGGGAAAACGCCTACACGGTCAAAACGCATATCACGGACAAATTCCTTAAGGGTAAGGAAATCCTCCTCGGTTTCACCTGAAAAACCTGTTATAAAGGTGGTGCGGATGGTAATTTCGGGCATTGCGCTTCTCAACTTTTCCACAAGAGTGCGAAGCTGAGAGTTATTCACCCGTCTGCCCATTCTTTTAAGCACGGGGTCGGAGGCGTGCTGCATAGGGATGTCAATATATTTGCAGACCTTGGGGTTTTGCGCCATTTCTTCAATAAGTTCATCCGTTACCTTTTCGGGGTAGCAGTAAAGCAACCGTATTTTTCGGATGCCGTCAATTTCCCCAAGAGCTTTTAAAAGCTTTGCAAGGGTCATATCTCCTTCCAGGTCACATCCATAGCTTGTGGTGTCCTGAGCAATGAGTACCAGCTCGGTTACCCCTCGCTTTGCCATAGCCTCCGCCTCTGCAAGGATGTTTCCGGGAGTGCGGCTACGGTATTTTCCGCGTAAAAAAGGGATTATACAGTAGGTGCAATGGTTGTCGCAGCCCTCCGCAATTTTAAGGTAAGCGGTGTAAGGCGGAGTTGCCTGAATTTTAGGCAGATTTTCCGGAATTTCTCCGTTAATATCTCCTGCCAGGGTGGGTCGTTCATCCTGCAAAACCTTTTCTAAAACCACGGAAATGTCCTGATAGCTTCCGGTACCTACAACCGCATCCGCTTCGGGAATTTCCTTTAGCAGAAGGTCACTGTACTGCTGTGCAAGACAGCCGGTTACAATGAGCTTTTTGAGGTTGCCGGTTTCCTTGTACTGCGCCATCTCAAGTATGGTGTTTATTGATTCCTGCTTTGCACTTTCAATAAACCCGCAGGTGTTTACAATTATAATATCTGCCGAAAACGGGTCGGTTACAATTTCAAATTTATCTCCGAGGAGACCTAACATTGTTTCGGTGTCCGTAAGGTTTTTGGGACATCCCAGGGAAACAAAACCTATTTTATACATAAATTATACCTCATAGGAATTATCTTCAAGTATATCAATTTCAGAAAGCACGGTTTCAATCTGACTTCGCAAAAAACCGCGGCTTTCCATTTTACGGTAAAAACGCCCTGCCTCATATTCACTCAGAAAGTCCTCTCCGAGTGTTGCTTTTGCCAGCAGAAAACGCAAGTTTTCCAGATGTATTTCCTCGTCAATGCCCTGAAGAGCACGGAAACTCAGTTCACCGTTTATGCCCCTTGTAAACAGAGCCTGACGGATTTTCCGCGGTCCGTATCGGTGAAGCATTACGCAATCGTGGACAAAAGCTTCGGCGTAGTCGCTGTCGTTAATGTAGCCGAGCCGTTCCATTTTTTCACAGACCTCTGCAATGGTTTCCCGGGAAAAATCTCTGCGCATAAGCTTTTCGGCAAGCCTGCGTTTTGTGTGACGGGTTTTCAAAAGCTTAAGGGCAATTTCCTCCGCTTTCTCAAAGTCATTATTCATCAAAATCGTCCCCAAACTTGTCCTCAAGCTCTATATCATCTTCAAGGTCAACCTTTTTGGCAGGTTTTTTAATAACCTTAATGTCAATGGGAGCATCGTCCTCTTCTGTGAAAATATCAAGGGTTTTAAGTCTTTCGGGCATGGGAATTTCAAGCTTTTTACGAACAAGATATTCCACCTCGTCGAGAATTTCAGGGTTATTTTCAAGGAAAGCCTTGGCGTTATCTCTGCCCTGACCGATTTTCTCGTCCTTGTAGGAATACCATGCACCGCCTTTGCGGATTATATCAAGCTCAGCTGCAAGGTCAAGCACCTCGCCGGAATGGGAAATGCCTTCACCGTACATAATGTCAAACATACATTCTTTAAAGGGAGGTGCCATTTTGTTCTTGACAACCTTAACCTTTGTTCTGTTGCCCACAACATCTGAGCCGGATTTTATAGCCTCGCCTCTGCGGATTTCCATACGGATGGAGGAGTAGAACTTAAGTGCCCAACCGCCCGTGGTGGTTTCAGGGTTGCCGTACATAACACCAATTTTAAGACGGAGCTGGTTGATGAAGAAAATGGTAGTGTTGGTTTTGCTTGCAACACCTGCAAGTTTACGGAGTGCCTGAGACATAAGCCTTGCCTGAACACCAACCTGGGATTCACCCATTTCGCCTTCAATTTCGGATTTCGGAACAAGTGCCGCAACCGAGTCAATAACAATTATATCAATAGCACCGCTTCGTGCCAGGGTTTCCGCAATCTGCAGGGCATCTTCACCTGTATCGGGCTGAGAAACAATAAGTCTGTCCACATTTACACCGAGCTTTGCGGCATAAACAGGGTCCAGAGCGTGCTCCGCATCAATAAATGCAACCTCACCCTTCTGCTTCTGTGCTTCTGCAATTATATGAAGGGAGAGCGTGGTTTTACCGGAGGATTCCGGACCGTAAATTTCAACCACTCTGCCGCGGGGAATACCGCCAATACCCAGAGCCATATCAAGGGCAATTGAACCGGTGGGAATAACATCTACATCCTCTGCGGTTTTGTCGCCCATTCTCATAATTGTGCCTTTGCCGAACTGTTTTTCAAGCTGAGCGAAAACTGTCTGGAGGGCTTCCTCTTTTTTTTCGTCCTCAAGCTCTGTAAGTTCAAGATTTTTCTTTGTAGCTTCCTTTTTCATTTATATTTCCTCCTGTTCCGAGATTATTTTATATGCCAGGGAAAGAGCCGTAAAAACTGTACAGCTTCGCACATTTTCGCGGTTTCCGCTAAAGTGACATTCATAAACACGGGTCTCGTTTTTATAGCTTATGCCGATGTAAACAAGCCCTACCGGTTTTTGTGGGGTGCCTCCTCCCGGACCGGCAATTCCGGTTACAGCAATACCAAGAGAGCCTCCGGAAACCCTGCAAACCCCCTCAGCCATCTGAAAAGCAGTTTCCACGCTTACAGCACCAAGTGTTTCAAGAGTTTCCGATTTAACGCCAAGAAGCTTTTCCTTTGCGGAGTTGGCGTAGGTTATGTAACCCTGCTCATAAACGGCAGATGCTCCTGAAACAGAGGTTATTGCACCGCCAATAAGTCCTCCTGTGCAGGATTCCGCTGTAGCTACCGTTTCCTTTTTTGAAATGAGAAGCTCCACAAGGAGTTTTGCCGCGTCGGTTACGGAAAAGTCTGTATCATTTCCGGTTATTATTTCAAAAGGTTTCAATGTATCACCCTGTTTTTTTAAAAGTTTCTGTTCAGAAGGTACTGCGCAAACCAGCCGAGGAATTCTCCCTCTTCTCCCAGACCGCCAACTGACGCAATTGCCTCATGGCTGAGCTGCGAAGCATATTCCTTCGAGCCTTCAAGACCCTTGAAGTTTATAAAAGTTTTTTTGTCGTTATTTTCGTCGCTGTTTACCTTTTTGCCAAGAAGCTTTTCATCACCAATAACATCTAAAATGTCGTCAATCACCTGAAAAGCAAGTCCGGTTTTTCCGGCATATTCCAAAAGCTTTTCATTGTGCTCACTTCCACCGCAGGCAGCATATCCGCCAAGAAGAGAAGCCTTTATGAGAGCTCCGGTTTTAAGGCTGTGAAGGTAGGTGAGAGTGTCATAGTCAATATCTCCGCCTTCGTTTGCAATGTCAACCACCTGACCGCCAATCATACCCTCTGTACCGCTTCCCTTTGCGATAATTTCCATAGCCTTGATTTTGTTTTCGGCAGAAACGGGAGCTGTAAGCATCAGCTCAAAGGCACCGTTTAAAAGGGCATCACCTGCAAGAATTGCAGTAGCCTCGTCAAACTGCTTGTGGCAAGAGGGCTTCCCACGGCGCATATCGTCGTTGTCCATTGCGGGCAGGTCGTCGTGTATGAGAGAATATGCGTGAATCATTTCCATAGCGCAGGCAAAAGGCATAACCTCCTGCTCCGTGCCTCCTGCAAGAAGCCCGCCGGTAAGGGCAAGAACGCCTCGCATACGCTTTCCGCCGCCAAGAAGACTGTAGCGCATAGCCTCGTAAATTTTTTTCTGCGGATTTTTCTTTTCCGCAACAAATTTGTCAAGAGCCTCTTCAACCGCTTTTGCACGGGTTTTGAAAATTACGGAGAAATCGGTCATTCTTCCTCACCTCCGTTTTCAATTACTTTAATTTTTTGTTCTGCATCATCTAAAAGAGTGTTGCATTTTTCAGTAAGGTCAATACCCTTTTTGAAAAGCTCAAGAGATTCCTCAAGCCCTGCTTCACCGCTTTCAAGACGGCTGACTATTCCGTTAAGCTCTTCAAGAGCCTGTTCAAAGTTCACTTTTTTTGTTGCCATATCAAAAACCTTCTTTAAGAGTTAAAATTTGTGTTTCGGCTTTTCCGTCTGCCAGGGTAAGTGTAAGGCTGTCTCCAACCGAAAGGTCGCGGGCAGACCGTACGGGCTGTGCGTCCTTTTCAATGGCACAGTAACCCTTTGACATAATTTTCAGGGGACTGCTTCCGTCAAGCTTTGCCGTCTGCACCGCAAGGGAGTTTTTTGCCGTTTCAAGCTTTCTGCGGACCTGACTGCTCAGCTTTTCCCCGGTAACTGCCAGAACATTTCGCCTGTCCTCCAGAGAATTTTTCAACCGCATAAGGGTTTTTTCTACACCAAGTGCCTGAACACGGAGACGGTTTTTCTGTATTTTTTCGTCCATAAGAGTGCACAAACGCCCTCTGAACCATTGAATGTTTCCTTTAATTTCGTTAACCGGTGTTGCTGCAAGCTCTGCCGCTGCCGATGGGGTGGGAGCACGCAAATCCGCAACAAAATCGCATATTGTAAAATCGGTTTCATGGCCTACAGCAGAAATTACCGGTATTTCCGATTCAAAAACCGCCCTTGCCACTATTTCCTCGTTAAATGCCCATAAATCCTCAATGCTTCCTCCGCCTCTGCCCACAATAAGCACATCAACCGGGCAGGCTTCGTTGAAGAATTTAATAGCGTTTGCAATGTCCCGGGCCGAGCCTTCGCCCTGAACCTGGGTGGAACGGATAATTACCTCGCCAATAGGGTACCTTCTGCCAAGAACATTGCATATATCCTGCACAGCAGCACCGGTGGAGGAGGTAACAACTCCTATTTTTCCGGGGAATTTCGGAATGGGCTTTTTGAAGCGGGGGTCAAAGAGCCCCTCCTCTTCAAGCTTTGCCTTAAGCTTTTCAAAGGCAATGTGCAAATCACCCACGCCATCGGCAGACATTTCGCGGATGTATGCCTGATAGCTACCCGACGCCTCATAAACACCTATTCTGCACCGGGCGAGGACTTTCATGCCGTCCTCGGGACGGATTTTCAGGTGCATAGCATCACTTTTGAACATAACCGCCTTTATGGAGGACTGCTCGTCCTTCAGAGTAAGATAAAGATGTCCCGAATAGTGAGCCTTGAAATTGGAAATTTCACCCCGGAGAATAATATCTCCAAGAAAAGGCTCGGATTCAATTATATTTTTCAGGTATCGGTTTACCTGGGAAATTGTAAAAAATTCGTTCATAATAAAGCCTTTTCTCCTAAAAGAGCCACTCCGCAGGCGTTGTCGGTGGAAAAACGCGGGTTGGCAAAAATTACACGGTAATTTTTGCTTTTAAGGGTTTCGCGCATTACTGTGCTTGCGGTAACACCCCCCGCCGCCACAACTGTGCCGAAGGGCTTTTCTTTATAAAGAGTATCAAGAGATTTTTTAAGGGAAAGAGCAACCGTTTCAAGAACACCTCTTGCAAGTGCTCCGCGGTCACATTCTTTTTCAAGAAGCTTCATTGCCTGAGCCTCGGCACCGCTTAAATGAAAGCTCGTGCCTTTAAGGGTTACGGGCAGCTTTTCGCCTTTTTCCGAGGTGAGGGCAAGAGCATCAAGCTCTTTTCCGCAGGGAAATTTCATTCCCATTGCCACACCTATACGGTCAACAAGCTGACCTGCGTGAAGGTCAAGGCTTCCTGCTTCAAGGGAAAGAGTAAAGCCCTTATCATGGGGAGAGGTAAGTAAAATTTCTGTAGTGCCTCCCGAAACATGAAGGGAAATAAATTCACTATCCGTTACAGCTTCCATGCCGGTGGCAAGTGCCGCCATAACATGACCCTCCTGATGAGAGGTTTCAAAAAGGGGAACGGAGAGAGCGCAGGAAATACTCTTTGCTACAGAGTAGCCTGCAAGAAAAACAGGCATATAGGAGCCTTCCTCGGGTCGGGGTTTTGTGCTTACCGAAACACCGCGAAGAGCTTTCATATCAATTTTTTCCGAAATTTGCGAAATAAGCTCCGGTAAAGCCTTTGTGTGCAGAAAAACACCGTCACTTTGCCGGAGTCCCCGGTTGCCCTCTGCCACATTCAGGGGAGAGCGCAGGTCATGGAGAATTTCTCCGTCTCTGCATACCGCCACCGAGGTAGTGTAACAGCTTGTGTCAATACCAAGTATCACTCTTTTTCCTCCAGAGATTTCTGAACACTTCCAAGAATTCCGTTTGCATAGCTTGCGGCTTTGGGAGTATCGTACTTTTTGATAATTTCAATAATTTCATTAATGGTAACGCTTACGGGAATATCCTCCATGTAAAGCATTTCGCAAAGACCAAGACGCATTGCCGCAAGGCACACCTTTGAAAGGCGGTCCTTTTTCCAGTTCTGCAGATTTTTCTCAATAAGGCTGTCAAGCTCAGACAGATTTTCCTTAACACCGAAAAAAGCTTTTTTTATGTATTCCTTGTCGGCATCGCGGAACTGCATATTAACCAGGTTTTCAATCTGCTCAAACTCCTCCTCTTCACCGTACTGCCACTCAAAAATGTATTTAAAAGCAACATCACGGGCAAGGCGTCTGCTAAATTTAAGTTCTCCGCTTTCTGTATAAAGCTCAATAATGTTTTCCATAAAAGTTCCTTTCTGCATAAAAAAACCGCACACTGAAGGACTTATTCAGTTGTGCGGCTTTGCTGTGTTTTCCGGATTTTGTTAATTTTAAAAGAGCAAAATCAGTCAGTAACATCAATGTCAAGAATTTCAGGTTCCTGATCCTTAACGCTATCGCCTGCAGAAGTGCCGTCGTCAAAATCAATGGCTTCAACACTGACATTAACCTTTTCAACGGTAATGCCGGTAACAGATTCAATCATATTTTTAACCTTTTCCTGGGCTTTCCATGCAACCTCGGGAATTTTAACTCCGTATTTAACCTTGATGTGCAGAGTAACAGTTGCAACACCGTCCTTCATATCAACATCAACACCGGTATCTTTTTTACCAAGCACAGCAGTAATTTTGCCAACAAAACCGCCAACCATACCTGAAAGACCTTCAACCTCTTTTACAGCTTTAATAGCAAGGGTTGCAAGCACATCATCAGAAATTCTGATGTCTCCGCTATAATCGTTTTGAAGATTTGTCATAGAAAAACAACTCCATTCCGGCTAAATTTTTTCTTACTATATATTATATCACAAACACTTAAAAAAATCAATATATTTTTTTAAAACCACAAGGTGCGGTTCACTGAGCGTCAAGGTACTCCTTGGGCGTAACGCCAAACTCCTTTTTGAAGGCTCTGTTAAAGGTGCGTATGCATCCGAAACCGCAGGCAAGAGCGTTTGAGGTGATGTTTTTGTCCGAGCCTTGCTGAAGGGTTATGAATTTCCGTAGCCTGAGCATATTGATGTAATCGGTAAAGCTGCATTTGAAATAGCTGTTGAAAAACTTTGAAATGTAATAGCTGTTGTACCCAAGCTCTTCGGCAACATTCCGCAGAGTGACCTCTTCGGTAAAATGCTCCGAAAGGTAGGTGATAATTTTAAGAGGCAGAATTTTCTCCCGGGAATCGGGTACAGTTTCGGAAAACCGCATGCTTTCGAGAATCATACCGAGAATTACATTAACATAGCCCAGCACGAGAAAATCGTTTTCACCGCTGTTTTTTATCTTTTTGAAGGAATGGTGAATCTCCGCTGTAATTTCGTTGCTGAGAATGAAAGGGTTTTCCAGTTTTTTCTTCTCTATTTTTTCCGCAAATGCCGAGGTGTACATTGGCGGAATGAAAAGAACATAGTATTTTCCGCGGGTTTTGCCACGGGTGTAGGTGTGGATGTCGCAATCAAGCGAAACAGCCACATCTCCACCGTGAAGAACCGCGGATTTATCGTTTATAATAACATTGAATTCGCCGTCAATAACATAAAGAATTTCAAAGCTGGAGTGAAAATGGGGAGAGCATCCGCTGTGACATATTGAAACATGGGGTTTCGGGTCGTTGTCGCGTATGGCTTCGTAAATTGCATCCATAATAAATCTCCTTCCGCCGATTAAACCGGGATATCCTGACCAATATGTGTCTACAGTTTATCATAAATCTGCGGAAAAATCAAGGGTTTAAATAAAAAAACAGGAAAAAAATTGAGGATTTTGCATAACCGGAGATGTAAAGAAAACGCCATCCCATCGGAATGGTTCCGTTGGAATGGCGTTTTAAATATATTTTCGGGGCTGGGAGCCGGCATGGCACTTGCAAGACACAGAACCGTCCTCTGTCTTTGTCCGGGGTACATTGTGCGTGAGATTCTTCGCGTTGCTCAGAATGACAGCCGAATTAAAATTCCGCACCTTTTCGGATTAAGAATGGCAAAGGAAACAAGCGCCCCTTGCCTAAAGGGGAGAGGG
>JAZQCS010000008.1:0-23524 GCA_045546415.1 Clostridia bacterium
GGGAGTGGGATGGTCAGGCATAACAAGAATTGCGTAATCTTCACCCATTTCCTTTAAGCCTTCAAGGATAGGTTCAAGAGCGCGTTTGTCAATGCGCTGAATTGCTTCAACCTTGCCTTTGGCATCGCCCTGGTGTCCGCATTCGTCGGGACCTTCAAAATGAAGATAGACAAAATCCTTACCCTTCCTGAATTCGTCAAGTGTTGCCTGTGCCTTGCCTTCAAAATTGGTATGGTATGTACCGGTTGCACCTTCAACATCCACAACATCAAGCTTTCCGCAAACGCCAATGCCTTTAACAAGGTCAACTGCAGAAACCACGCTGCCATTTACTCCGAATTTACTTTCAAAGCTGTCCAGGGCAGGTGCTGTGCCTTCACCCCATATCCAGATGGAGTTTGCAGGGTTTAAGCCTCTTTTGATACGGTCAAGGTTTACGGGATGGTTTTTAAGAATTTCCACACTTTTTTTCATAAGTCCGGAAATAATTTCGGCATATTTGCCACCGGGCATATAATCTGTGATTTTTCTGTTTGTGATATCGTGGGGAGGAGTGAGCTCAAAATCCATTTCCGCACCGTGCCACACAAGAAGATGACGGTATGAAATGCCGTTATGGAACTGAAATTCCTCTGTGTTAAGCGCTTCTGCCACGGATTTTATAATTTCTGCCGCTTCTGCGGTTGTAATTTCGCCTGCAGAATAATCAAGCATGGTTTTTTCCTCGTAAACCTCTTCGTCGGAAAGGGTAACAAGGTTGCAGCGGAAGGTAATATCGGTAGGAAGCAAAGAAACCCTCATGCTTGCCGCTTCCAGGGGGGAACGGCCTGTATAGTACTGTAAAGGGTCATAGCCCATAACCGAAAGGTTAGCAACGTCGCTGCCGGGCTTTAAGCTGTCCGGTACGGTTTTTACCATACCCATAATGCCTTTTTTTGCAAGGTTGTCTATATGAGGCTTAACGGCAACATCCAGGGGAGTTTTACCGCCAAGCTCGTCATTTTTGTAGTCAGACATACCGTCGCCGAGAAGTACAAGATATTTCATTTATAATCATCCTTTCTTTGAATATCTGCTATTTGATAATATTTTATCACAATTTGTTTGAATAATCAAGTGTTTTTGTCATAATTTTATAGCGACATCGACATCGGGTTTAATTTGAAAAAATGGTTTGCGTGGACTACGGTAGATTAAACAGTAATAATTATTATATAAAACCCGGAAAAATAAGGATTTTTAAATGTTTGCTTTGTAAACCACATCACAATAGTATAATATTTTTATCACATAATAGGCAGAAAAGATTTGTGAGATATGATATAATCAGTTTAACAGACAAACAAAAGAGGTGTTCATAAATGAAAAAGAAAATTGCACTTTTACTTACCGTTCTGATGCTTATGGGAAGTTTTTCTGCATATGCATCGGGAGGTTATGTCACACCCAGAATTTCCATTGCCTCGTCGGGAACCGTAATTCAGTACTATGAAGGATACCTGGGCTCGGGTACGGATTACCCCCTGAAGGCTGATGAGGTTGTCGGTCAGCGCTTCACCGTAGACGGCATACTTTCTGCAGTTTACACCTGGTGTCCCAGCTACAATGATAACATCGGTGCCGTTACCTTCAAGCTTTATCAGTGGAATAAAGACTATATAAAAACCATCTCAAAAACTCCCATTCTGGAGGAAACCTTTGTTAATTTCAGGGATAATGCAAAAATCACCCTCAATGTTTACGGTAACTACACAGGGGATTTTCTGCTTACCGCTTCCAACCCCGTACAAAGGGTTGCAGTATGGACAAACCCTGCCAATTACAAAATGAGCAAAACCGACCTGCTTTACATAAACGGTGAGGTTCAGTTCGGTCTTGCCATGAATGTTCAGGCACTTGTTACGCCTATTGAAGAGGCTACCATTAAAGAACCCTCTGTGGATGCTTACAGCACCATTGACCTGGGCAACCCTCACGATTTTTCCAATATGAGTTTTTATGAGGATGAAAACGGAAAATATTCCAAGGTTCAACAGGGGAGTATAGGCTATCTTGCATACAGTGTTGATTTTGGTAAGGAATCCCCGAAAGGTGCAAGCCTGACTATCCTCAACGATGTATATGATACTGCAAAGGTTCAGGTTATTGCAGACGATTTGGCAGGCGGCCCCATTATATGCGAATTTTATACAGAGCTTGGCAAAGATGTTTGTATGCAGACCCTGACATCGAAAATGCACGAAAAGCTTACGGGTGTTCATACAATTTATGTTGTTTATGAGTGTCAGGAGGCGGGTATGTATTTGTATGACCTTACCTTCCACAAGGATACTCCAAAGCTTTCGCCCGATGAGCAACGACTTGCTGATTTTGTGGCAACAAAGGATTTTACCCTGAGGGATACTTATTCCGATACATGGACAGGCACCGACCTTCTTGGCAGAAAACTCATCGACCACGAAAAAGCGGGCGATTTCAACCCCGACAAGCAGGTGGGTATGTTCTACTGGACAATAGTGAACAATAAAAGCCGATACTCCGAATACAGTATCAATCAGCGTGTAATAGACCGTTACAACGGTCCTGAAAGCGACATAAAAAACAATTACAATTATGCAGGCTGGAGACCATACGGTGTGTGGAACGAAACTATTTATGGTTTTTACAACAACTATGACCGATGGGTAATGAGAAAGCAACTGGAACTGCTCTCAGCCGCAGGTGTTGATGTACTTGTTTCGGATACCACCAACGGTTCAAGAATGTATACGGGCGGCTATATGGAGCTTGCTGATGTTATGCACGAAATGCACCTTGAAGGTACGCCTACACCCGGTCTTGCATTTATGCTTCCTTTCTTTGATATGAATTATAATGTAACAGACTTAGAGAGGCTTTACGAGAGTATGTACTCCATAGGTCTTTACAGTGATACCTGGTATTATTGGGAGGATAAGCCATTGGTTATGGGTTATTCCGATAATCTTGTAAAAACTGCGGAAAATGCAGAGCAAAGGGCTCAGCATCAGGAAATTCTTGATTTCTTTACCTTCCGTGCTCCTCAGCCGGATTACCGCAAAGGACCAAGCCGTGATGACCATTGGCCCTGGCTTGAGGTTTATCCTCAGCACGCATACGGAAAAAGCAAAAAATACGGTTGCGAATGTGTTACCGTAGGTGTTGCACAAAACACTTCGGACAGCGGACTTACAGCTATGAACGGGGAAGGAGTTTACGGCAGAAGCTTTACCTACAAGGACCGCTTTAAAAAACTTTCTCCTACCTCAAAATACTACGGCTACAACTTTATTGAACAGTGGGACAGAGCCTTCGAGCTTAACCCTCAGTTTGTTTTTGTAACAGGCTGGAACGAAATGGGTGCAAATCTCCACGAAAAATGGGAGGGCGTAAAAGGTGCATGGCCTGACCAGTATAACGACGAATACAGCCGAGATATTGAGCCTACTCAGGGTGAGTTCAAGGATACCTACTATATGCTTCTTGCAAACAAAATCCGTCAGTTCAAGGGTGTAAGACCCACCCCTACAGCCTCTGCAGAGAAGACAATCTTTCTTGGTGATTTTTCTGCATTTGAGGATGTAGGTCCTGAATACATCGGTTTTGTTGGCGGCACCCGGCCCCGCGATTATTTCAACCGTCAGAGAGTTGTTACTTACAAAAATAATACAGGCAGAAATGACATAGTGATGAGCAAGGTGGCAAGAGATAAGGAAAATCTTTATTTCTATGTACAGACCGCACAAGACCTTACACCTCACACAGATGAAAAATGGATGCGACTTCTCATCAACACAGACCGCAAGTACAAAACAGGTTGGGAAGGCTACGATTTCATTATTAACAGAGTGAGTCCCGCCGAAAATAAGGCGGTGCTTGAAAAATGGAACGGCAGGGAAATTTACGACTGGAAGTTTGAAAAGGTTGCAGATGTGGATTATACCTACTCGGGTAATGAAATGATGGTTATAGTTCCCAAAGCCCTTATCGGTTTAGGTGATGTTGTTGACATTGAGTTCAAGTGGAATGACAATATGCAGCAACAGGGTGATATTATGGACTTCTATCTAAACGGTGATACCGCTCCGATTGGCAGATATGCTTACCGCTTCGTTGATGAAGCAAGTGTGAAAAATCAGGTAAGCGACGAGCCGGTCAACCCCGCAACATTACTTAACCACCTTACAAGACGGGTTGTGGCTATGGCAATAGGCAAAAGTCAGGCTTATGTTTACGGTCAGAAAATACAGGTGGATACAGTTGTTTCCGATACCGCACCCGTTATTGTAAACGGAAAAACTCTTCTTCCCGTACGGTTCCTTGCCGAAAGCATCGGCGCAACCGTAAAGTGGACTGAAGAAACTCAGGAAATCCGTATTGAAAACGAAGGTAAACGTATTATTCTTAATCTCGGCAGCAATATTATGAGAGTGGAAAAGGAAAAACGCACTCTTCAGACTCCTGCAATGGAAATCGGCGGAAGAACCTATGTGCCTCTTCGTGACATTGTTGAAGCACTTAACATCAACTGCTACTGGGTAGAACCCGGACTTATCATATGCGGTTCTGAGGAAAGCTACATCGAAATGCTGGGAAATGACGGTGTATCAAAGCTTCTTATGGATTTTGAGCTTCTGGAATTCTGATTTAATATATCAAGTAAAAAGTCCGCAGTACAATCTGTATTGCGGACTTTTTGCTTGTATTTCTGTTGACAGAAAACTTTATATGTGATACAATTTTATAAAATAAATTACGGGGGGAAAACTGTGTTTAAATATTTTCACTGTTATATGGAGGAAACCTGGGATGCGCAGGTAAAGGCAGGGCTGATAGACGAAAACTCGGGAATCCGTTTTCCGCAGAGCCTTGGTCTTTATGAAAAGGACAAGTTCAACAATGTAGCAAAAGCGGGCGGTAAGCTATGGAGTATGTTAAAAGAAAACTCTATGCCTTTTTACATTGACAGGCTTCAGGGAGGCTGCTACATCGAAAATTACAACTATGATATGGAACTGATTAACTCCTTAAAAGAAATGCTTGGGGATAATTTCTGGGGTTTTCAAATGCACGAATGGATGAGTAACTTTTTCTCCGATATTGTCAGACTTCGCAGTAACGGTTGCCCTCATATCGGAAACACAAGGGGATGGAGCAAGGAAGATATAATTGCCACAATCAAGCGGGCTTACCCTTTTCCTCATTTGTTTCTGGAATCCCACACCGCTGAGGAAATGGCTGAAATAGGTGACCCCGAAACCTTTGAAGAATTTTTTGCCCACGCGCAGAAACTTTTTAAGAAAAGGCAGAAATACACAGAGGGAATGTTAATTCCCTGTGACAGTTTTTACTTAGCTATGCCTCTTGAACTTAAAAACGGAGCAAAGAGAATTATGCCCGAAATAGGAGCGCAAACACCCGATACCCGTATTCAGGTGTGCTATGCCCGTGGTATGGCAAAGGCTTACGGCGTTTCCTTCGGTACATATTATGAACCCTGGGGCGGTGACCCTTTTTCTGCCTGCAATTATCACAAAGAGGGAAAAAACGAATGGAACATACAGGTGGGTGCGGATTTCCCCTTTGAAACAAAGGGAAATAACGGTGGCAGCTCCCGTTCTATGCAACGGAGAATGCAGCTTTATTCTTATATAGCAGGTGCACAGTTTATTTCAGAAGAATGGGGTATGTGTAACACCTTCTATGACTGGGAGGAGTTTGAACTCACGCCCTACGGGAAAATTAAGCTGGATTTTATTAACTTTACCCGCAAATATCCAGATGTAGGTTCAACCATTGTACCCGTTGCGGTTGTTTTACCTGCAGACCTTCAGGTTCTTGAAGGTGTCCGCAAGGAGGATGATAGTCTTTGCGGTTTCCCTATTTTCGGAAGCTTTGCAGAGAAAGTGCGCAAGGTACGTAAGGGTTTGCGCCGGTTGTTCCTTGAATCCTCGGGAATGAAGGGCACAGAAACCACATCCCTCATAAACAGTAATATTCCCGATGCTATTGACATAGTTCACGAGGACCGTTTTGATGCGGATTCCTATGAATATCTTGTGGATTTAACGGGTAATTCTTCCTTTGCTGAAAAATATGCATCTAAAATATGTGCGGCGGAGGATGTGCAGTCAATTTTAAGCAAACTGCTTCCCTGCAGGGTAGAAGGCGGACTTCATCACCTTGTCAACCGTATGCCGACAGGTAAATATTCTCTTATGATTTTTAATCACAGTGGTGTTTCGAGAACTGTGGCTGAGGGTGAAAGGTTTATGCATGAAGAGGATAAAACCGTAACAGTTACCTGCAAGGACAACAGAAGAATCAATATGCTTGAGGGTAACGGCTCTGTTACTTATGAAGGTGATGTGGCGTATGTTACCGTTCCCGCAGGCGGATGGTTCTTTGCGGAATTCTAAAATATGCAAAAATACTTGATTTTTTTGCCAAAATGGTGTATTATATATAGTATTAGTATAAAATGGGAGGATTTTACAAATGTCAAAAGTTGCAATTTTAGGTTTTGGTACAGTTGGTTCAGGCGTTTATGAGGTTCTTTGCACAAATGCAGAGGGGATTGCAAAAAGAGCAGGACAGCCTATTGAAACAGGTTATATTGTGGATATCCGTGATTTTCCGGGACATCCTGCAGAAAAACTGTTCACCAAAAATTTTGACGATATTTTAAATGACAAAGAGGTTACTGTTGTTGCTGAGGTTATAGGCGGTGTTGGTGTTGCTTACGAATTTACCAAAAAAGCTCTCATGGCAGGAAAGAGTGTTGTTACCTCCAACAAGGAGCTTGTTGCAACTCACGGTGCCGAGCTTTTAAAGCTTGCTGAGGAAAACGGTGTAAGCTATCTGTTTGAAGCAAGTGTAGGCGGAGGTATTCCGATTATCCATCCTATTCACCAATGTCTTACTGCTAATGAAATTACCGAGATATTCGGCATTTTAAACGGTACCACAAACTATATTTTAACCCGTATGATAAAAGACGGTCAGAGCTTTGAAGAGGCGCTTAAAAAAGCTCAGGAGCTTGGCTATGCCGAAGCAAACCCTGCAGCTGATGTTGAAGGTATTCACGCCTGCAGAAAAATTGCCATTCTTTCTGACCTTGCTTTTGGCAAGCATATGAATGCCGATAAAATTGAAACAGAGGGCATCACAAAAATCACTTCAAACGATGTAGCTTTTGCTGAGCATTTCGGAAATGTTATAAAGCTTATAGGCTATTGCCGTAAGGAGGGGGACAAGGTTTACGCAAGGGTTTCTCCAATGGTTGTGCCCGTGGAAAGCCCCCTTTCAGGCGTTGACGATGTGTTCAATGCTATTCTTGTGCGCGGTAATGCTCTTGGTGATGCAATGTTCTACGGCAAGGGCGCAGGCAAGCTTCCCACAGCTTCGGCTGTTGTTGCGGATATTATTGATGCATCTCAGAACGATTGCCGCGGCATTATGTGGGAAAATGTGGGCGACAGCTTTATGGAAACCGAGGACAAGGCAGAATACAGCTGGCTTGTAAGAGCGGAGACAGACAAGAAGGCAGAAGCTGAAAAAATCTTCGGTAATGTTGAAATTGTTGAACTCAACGGAGAAATCGGTTTTGTTGCAAAGGGCTATACTCCCGCTCAGATGACGGAAAAGGCTGCCTTTGCCGGCAAATATATAAGAATTTTGAAATAAGAGGAATTTTATGGATGTTGATATTTTCGATTTTGACCTGCCTGAGTCACTTATAGCACAAACCCCTCTTGCAAAAAGAGATTGCTCAAGACTTCTTGTGCTTGACAGGGAAACAGGCAAGATCACTCATAAAAATTTTTTTGACATAAAGGAATATTTACACCCCGGTGATTGCCTTGTGCTTAATGACACCAAGGTTATTCCGGCAAGGCTTTATGGAGTGAAGGAAAACAGCGAAAGAGCGGTTGAGGTACTCCTTCTCAAACGAAACCCCGATGATGTATGGGAGTGTATAATGCGCCCTGCCCGGAAAGTAAAAATAGGGGAAAGAGTGGTTTTCGGAGACGGTGAGCTGTACGGCAGAGTTATTTCAGTTGATGAAACAGGCAACCGTATGATGCAGTTTGAATATGAAGGTATTTTTGAAGAGGTCCTTGACCGACTTGGTGAGATGCCCCTTCCTCCTTACATTACCGAAAAGCTTGAGGAAAAAGGCAGATATCAGACAGTTTATGCAAAGCACGAGGGTTCTGCAGCGGCACCTACGGCAGGTCTTCATTTTACAACAGAGCTTCTTTCCGAAATTGAAGGAATGGGTGTTGATATTGCGTACCTGACCCTTCATGTAGGGCTTGGCACCTTCCGTCCCGTTCAGGCGGATAAGGTTGAGGACCACGTTATGCATTCGGAACATTACGAGGTGTCAAAGGAAGCGGCAGAAAAGATAATGAACGCAAAGAAAAGGGGAGGCAGAGTTATTGCTGTTGGAACAACAAGCACCCGTACCCTTGAAACCGTAGGCAGAGAGGACGGAATTATTCGTCCCTGCAGCGGAGACACTTCCATTTTCATATATCCCGGCAAGGAGCTTAAGGTTATTGACGGGCTTATAACAAACTTCCATTTACCGAAATCCACACTTATTATGCTCGTAAGTGCATTCGCAGGCAGGGAAAAGGTTATGGAAGCATACCGCATAGCAGTTGAGGAAAAATACAGGTTTTTCAGCTTCGGTGACGCGATGTTTATTCAATAAAAAATAAAAAGAGGAAATCAGATGTTTAAACTTTTAAATAAAGACGGCAGAGCAAGACGAGGGGAATTCACCACCGTTCACGGGACAATACAGACACCTGTGTTTATGAATGTGGGTACCTGTGCAACTGTAAAAGGCGGAATATCTGCTTTTGACCTTAAAGATGTTAAATGTCAGGTGGAGCTTTCAAACACATATCATTTGCACATTCGTCCGGGTGATGATGTTATATATGAAATGGGCGGCCTGCACAAGTTTATGAACTGGGACGGTCCTATCCTTACCGACAGCGGAGGGTTTCAGGTTTTTTCCCTGGCAAAGCTCCGTAAAATAAAGGAAGTGGGCGTTTATTTCCAGTCACACATTGACGGCAAAAAAATTTTTATGGGGCCTGAGGAAAGTATGCAGATTCAGTCAAATCTTGCTTCAACCATTGCTATGGCATTTGATGAATGTGTGGAAAACCCAAGTCCCAGAGACTATGTTCAGCAGTCGGTTGAACGCACTACCCGTTGGCTTATGCGTTGTAAGGATGAAATGAAGCGGCTGAACGGACTGGAACGAACAATAAATAAACACCAGATGCTGTTCGGAATAAATCAGGGTGGTTGCTATGACGATATCCGAATTGAACATATGAAGGAAATTGCAAAGCTCGACCTTGACGGCTATGCAATAGGCGGTCTTGCGGTAGGGGAAAGCCATGAGGAAATGTATCGCATAATAGATGCGGTTGAACCTTTTGCCCCTGATGATAAACCCCGTTATCTTATGGGCGTTGGTACACCGGAAAATATTGTTGAAGGCGTATGGCGCGGTATTGACTTTTTTGATTGTGTAATAACCAGCCGAAATGCCCGTCACGGGTATCTGTTTACTGCAAAGGGCAGAGTTCACATTCTTAATGAGAAGTACAAAACAGACCCGCTTCCCATTGACCCTGATTGCGGATGTCCTGCCTGCAGAAATTTCTCAAGGAGCTATATAAGACACCTTATGAAAGCCGGAGAAATGCTTGGTATGAGGCTTTGCGTACTTCACAACCTTTATTTTTACAATGATTTAATGGAACAGATTCGTCTTGCTATTGAGGAAAACAGATACGATGCGTTCCGTGAATATGCACTTTCTACATTTCCAAGACGAATATAAGGAGTAATTGATATGAAATCACTTGAAGACAAAATAATCAGAGAAGGGAAAATTTATGATGGCGGAGTCCTTAAAGTGGGCAGCTTTTTGAATCAGCGTGTGGATGCCGCTTTCATTATGGAAATGGGTAAAGAAATAGCCCGTTTGTATAAGGATAGCGGAGTTACAAAAATATTCACAATAGAATCCTCAGGAATAGCAATTGCAATGGCTGCAGCAATTGAGATGAAGGTTCCTTTTGTTTTTGCAAAGAAAAACAAATCCGCAAATGTGGGAGATGATGTTTACACAGCCCGTGTACATTCCTTCACCCACGGCAATACATATGATGCAGTTGTAAGCAGGGAATATCTGGGAAGTGAGGATACGGTTCTTATTGTTGATGATTTTCTTGCCCGGGGAAATGCTCTTGTAGGTCTTATTGATATGGTAAAGCAGTCGGGTGCAGGCCTCGCAGGAGCAGCCATTGCCATCGAAAAGGGTTTTCAGGGCGGTGGTGATGAGCTGAGAGCTCAGGGCTACCGTATAGAATCCCTTGCTTTAATAGAAAAAATGGAAAACGGAACAATAGAGTTCAGAAAATAAGTTTTGTAGATGGAAGAAATGCTCGCGTTTCTTCCATTTTTCAGAGGTGGTAAAAGTGAAAAAAATCAAACTTATATGTTTGATGCTGTGCGTGATTGCTGTTTTAAGCAGCATTGCCGGAGTGTGTGTACAGGCGGAAACAACTCAAGCATTTTACGAGTCTCTTTCAAGGCTTGTGGCAGAATATGATTCCAATAACTACTTTGCGGCAATGAAACTGAAAACCGGAGAGGCTGTGCTTGAGATTGATGGTGTTGAAACAAAGCTTAAAACAGCGCCCTTTGAAGAAAACGGAAAGGTTATGTTGCCGGTTTCGGAAATTGCCGCAGAAATATCCGGTGTGGGTTTAATGTCTGCCAAAAGCAACGGATTATGCGTTATGGAGGAAGAGGAAGTTGAACAGCTGCTTGAATGTGAAATTGAAGTGGAAAATGAGAACATTTTAATTACGCGAAGGTTCCAGACAAAGCGCATTATAGTTTTTTCGGAAGATGCAGAAGATACCGGTGCAGTAGCCAAGCTTAAAAACAACGGTGTTACAATTTTGCAGTACAACAGCATTGAAGATGCTAAGCAAGGAGTTTTATTAAATGAAAAGCTGGGCTATTATGCGGAGCCGGATGTTGTTTTTGCTGTAGATAACTGGTCGTGGGGATATGAAGCAGTAGGGGCACCGGATTTTTACGAGGCTACAGGCGGATATGGTGAAGAGATTGTGGTGGCTGTGGTTGATTCCGGCATAAACAGTACACATCCTCATTTTAAAAACAGACTTGTTTCCGGTTATGATTGTTATGAGGGCGACAGCGTTCCACAGGATGCCAGCGGTCACGGCTCCCATGTGGCAAGCTCGGTTGTAAGTGTGGCAAAGGATAATAAAAACATAAAAATTATGCCGGTAAGGGTTTTTGGGGAATCAAACACAACACCCTCATCAATTACAGCCTCCGGCATTGGATATGCCACAAAAATGAATGTTGATATAATTAATCTGAGTCTTGGAGGATACGAAGCAAGCTCTTATACAAACGCCGCTGTGCGAGATGCCCTCGAGGCGGGAATTCTGGTAGTGGCATCGGCAGGTAACGACAGCCTGAATACAACGGTGCGCCCCCACTATCCCTCAAGTCTTTCCGGAGTTATATCGGTTTCGGCTGTGGACAGCAGCAACAATCTTGCTGATTTCAGTAATTACGGCAAGGTTGATTTTGCAGCACCGGGAGTGATGATAGCCGGTGCGGATTACAAGTCTGACGGTATGGTGTATATGAGCGGAACCTCTATGGCAGCGCCTCATGTTTCCGGTGTTTATGCTCTTGCAAAATCGGTTCATACGGAGGTTTCAAATGATGCAATAACAAAAATCCTTAAAGAAATTACAAAACACAAAGGGGAAACGGCAACTCACGGTGCAGGAACTGTTAACATAGCTGATTTTGAAAGTTATTTTGATGAGGATTTCAAAATATATGGCATTGAAGGGCTGCGGACAGCAAAAATAACTTTTAATGAAAAAAACAAAACAATTGAAGCTGTTGCTTCTGACGAATACGCTTCGGCAGGATTTACAATAACTGCAATTGTAAATTCTCTTAAGGATTATGCTGTGGAAAGTGGCAAAAACATATCCCGTACCGGCAGTGATGGCAAGGTGTACTTTGTGGCTAAACAGGAAAACGGAAAAGAGCAGAATTTTGAAATTTATATAACCGATATTAAAGGTCAGGTGCATACCTATGATGTTACAGTTAAATTCATAAGCTTTGCACCTTCGGATTTGCTTGGACTTCGCACATATAAAATCAGCAGAAGCAGTAACCTTATTTCGGTGAGGGCAGATAACCGTGAAACAAGTATCGGTTTTGCTCCGGTTCTTGATGAAATGTTCGGATATGAGCTTATATGGAAATCCTCTTCCAATGGCGGAAACAAGGTTTCAAACGGAAATACAGCTAATTATGTTTCTGCAAGCACCGGTCAGACCGGAGAATACGGAAATGTAAGAATGAATATTTTTCCGCAATCCAACGGTGAAATTCAGAAATTCACCATGAGAGTATATCTTAAAGAGGATAAAAATGCATATAGAGATTTCACCCTGGACCTCCGTTACATTTTTGACCCTGAGGCAATAAGATTTACCGATATTTTAACACTCAGGGCAGATAAGGTTGAGTTTGACGAAAGAACAAAACATATTAAAATTACTGTTGACCGTTTTAATATCTGCCCTTCGTCAAAATCGGGAACTATGGGGTTTGGGCTGGTTGTTCCTTCGGATGTAAAGCTTAAATATACTTTTGATGCAGAAAACAGTACCGGACCGGAAACTACATTTATGACAACGGCTCTCACCGATAAATATACCTCCTATAATACGGGAGCCAATACAGAGGCAAACGGTGGAGGTGCAAGCGGAAAAATAAAGCTTTATTTCTTTAACCGTACAGCAGTAACCTCAAAAGCTGCGGTGACTCTTACAAGGGGAGATGTGAGCACAACCTACAATGTTACCGTGGCTCTCCGGGATATGGCAACAGAGGGCAACATTTCGGTAAAGGGTTATAAGGTTTTAAGAGCAGACGAAAAAAGCGTTGTAATTGACAATGCCAACAAAACCATATATTTTGAAGCACCAAAAAAATATACCTCGGCAGGCATTGCGGTTTCGGTAAACAACGGTCTTACCTCCGCAACAAGACCCAGGCGTGTTATTACTGCGGTTTCAGGCTATAGCCTGGCACACGGCAATATAAACAAAACAACAGAGCCGGAGCTTGCCGACACATTTGACCGGTATGTGGTTGCAAGAAGATCAAAGGGGCTTGAGCAAACCTTTAAGGTTGTAGTTCACGGAGGAAAAACCGGAAGGTCTTACACGGTTTACACCGTCACGGTAAAATTCGTATAGAAAAAAGCAGACTTTGTCTGCTTTTTTCTATGTGATAATGAAATTTGTGTATTGACATTTTTCAGTAGTTGCTATAAAATATAAATAACAAAAAACGGAAAGGCGGAAGCTATTATGAACAGATTACAAGTCAACCTCATACCAACTCCCAAGAAGGCTGTTTTGGGTGAGAAAATATGCATATTCGGTTTAAAGGTATGGGCTGATGATACTTTCAGAAAACACATACCGGTATTAGTTAATACGGCATCTAAAATTTTTGAGGCGGAGTTCTCTGAAGGAGAAGGCGGTATTACTCTTTTGTTTGACAGAGATATCAAACCCGGAGCTTATAAAATAAAAGCAGACGACGGTGTTTTTGAAATCTCTGCATCGGATGACGAGGGAATTCTTTACGGTATGGCATCCGTGCTTCAGTATACAGAGGTAAAAAACGGGGAAATTACTGTTAAAAAGGTGGAAATTGAAGACTACGCAGATAAACCTTACCGCGGACTTATGGTTGACCTTGCCCGTCAATGGCATATGCCTTACACAATTTTCAAATACATTGACCTGTGCTTTTTCTATAAAATAAAGCATCTGCATCTGCATTTCTGTGATAACGAGCGTTACACTCTGCCCAGTAAAAAATATCCCAAGCTGAATAAACCCGGTAATTATTACACAGAGGAAGAGGTTAAGGCTTTCTGTGAATATGCAAAAGAAAGAGGAGTAATTCTTATTCCTGAGGTTGAAATGCCCGGACACACAAGAATACTTAACGAATGCTACCCGGAGGTATTCAGCTGCGAGCTTTCGGAAGACGGATTTGAAATGAAATCCGAGGTGGGTGCTGTAATAACAAGTAAAAACATAATTTGCGCCGGCAGTGAAAAAAGCTACAAGGCAATGTGTGAGCTGATTGATGAAGCCTTAGAGCTTTTCGGGGATTTCCCGTACATCCATTTTGGCGGTGACGAAGCGGCAATTAAGGTATGGAACAGTTGTAAGCATTGCCGTGATTATATGGAAAAGCACGGCATTCGGGATGAAAAGGAGCTTTACAGCGAATATACCGGAAGAATGGCAAAGTACATTCTTTCCAAGGGTAAAACTCCCATTGTGTGGGAGGGCTTCCCGGAGGAATATATGGATTACATTCCGAAAGAAACTTTGGTTATTCTCTGGGAGAACCATTACAACACTCCCGAAGCACTCCTTGGTGCAGGATTCAAGCTCATTAACTGTTCGTGGAAACCTCTTTATGTGGTTAACCACTATGTGCAGAACTGGAGCCCATTTAAACTTCTTGAGTGGAATACATACAACTGGCAGCATTGGTGGAACCAGAGCCGTGCCTGCGAAAACCCCATTCAGCTTGAGCCTACAGAACAGGTGCTTGGTGCACAGCTTTGTGCATGGGAGCTTACTTACGAACAGGAAATTTCAAGAGTTATTGAAAACCTGACGGTTGTTTCAGAACGCACCTGGAACGAAACTCCGGAGTCTACTCCCGGAAGCTTCCACGGAAAACTCATTGATATTACCTACAAATCAGGCAGACTTGTGAGATATGACGGGTAGGTGATTTAAATGAACAAAACTGAAATAAAAATAATACCAACACCTCAAAAGGCTGTGTTTGGAGCGAAAGACTGTACGGTAAACAGATGTATAAAAACAAATCATCAGGAATTTGAAAAATATCTTGATGTGTTTACCCAAGCCGCATCTAAAATCTATGAAGCTGATTTTTGTATCGGTGACGATGGCATTGAACTTGCATTTGACAGTAAAGTAAAAGCAGGTGCATATAAGATGTCGGTAAATGGCAAAAGCTTCGTTATCTCGGCATCCGATACGGAGGGGGTACTTTACGGTATTGCTTCAGCTCTGCAATATATAAAAATTGCCGAAGATGGAAAAGTTTCGGTTAAATCAGTTGAAATAGAGGACTATCCCGAAAAACCTTTCAGGGGTCTGATGTTTTCAAATTGCCTGTGGTACCCGGTGCGTGCCGTGCTAAGGTATATTGATATATGCTTTTTATTTAAAATAAATTATCTGCATATTCATTTCGGGGACAACAGTTATTATACATTGCCAAGCACGAAATACCCCAAGCTTAACCGTCAGGGTATGTTTTATAGCGAAGAGGATATTAAATGCATTAGCGAATATGCAAAGCTACGGGGTATTACAATCATACCGGAGGTAGAAACACCGGGACATACAAAAATTTTCAATAAAACCTATCCCCATATTTTTTCCTGTGAACTTGTTGAGGATGATGCCCGGACTGTTTCTGAAATGGGAACGGTTATAACAAGTGAAAATATCATTTGTGCCGGAAGCGAGGCATCAATAAATGCGGTATTTGACCTTGTTGATGAAACCTGTCGTCTTTTTCCGGACACTCCCTTTATCCATATTGGCGGAGATGAAGCGAATATCGAATCCTGGGGAAAATGTAACCAATGTCGCAAATATATGCAGGAACACGATATAGAGGATGTTTATGAGCTTTACAGCGAATTTGTCGGCAGAGTTGCAGACAGAGTTTTGAAAAACGGCAAAACTCCCGTAGTGTGGGAAGGATTTCCGGAAAAGGGTATGAAGTACATACCAAAAGAAACTATTGTTATACAGTGGGAAAGTCATTACAACAAGGCACAAACCTTGCTTGATGAAGGCTTTAAGCTTATAAATGCCTCGTGGAAACCGTTGTATATTGTAAATCATTATGTTGAAAATTGGGGACCATTTGAAATAATGGACTGGAATGTGCATAACTGGCAGCATTGGTGGAATAAAAGTGATGCATATCTTAATCCTGTAAATGTTCAGCCTACCGACAATGTTTTAGGAGCGGAAATCTGCGTGTGGGGTTTACCCTACGAAAGAGCGGTAAACAGGGTTATTGATAACCTTGCAGCACTTTCAGAACGAACCTGGACAACAGACAGAGTATGCTCGAAGCACGAAATACATTTAAAACTTATTGAGGTCTGTGATATAGCGGGCAGACTTATTCAGGATATATAAAGGCGGATGCCAAGTGGCATCCGCTTTTATCATATGTATTTATTTTCCAGAAGGTCTGTAATTCCGTATCTGTCAGCTACAGAAAGGGATATATGATGACCTTCACTTTTAAGCATATCACCAACGGTATTGTACGCAAGGTCAGGGGTATTGTTTTCCTTGCTTAAGTGACCCAGAACAATCCGCTTTGTGCCGGTTCGAGCCAATGCACAGGCAAGCTTGCCTGCCTGCTCGTTGCTCATATGTCCGGTGGGGGCAAGAATACGCTGTTTCAACGGGTAAGGGTAAGGGCCGTGTGCCAGCATTTCGGGGTCGTAGTTTGCCTCAATAAGGACTGTGTCACAACCTCTGAGATGCTCTGCAAAATCTGCTGTAAGAGCACCGTTATCCGTGGCAATTGCATACCGGGTTTCTCCGCAGTTTAAAACATAGCCTACCGAAAAGGCAGAATCATGAGAGGTGGGAATGGGCGTTACATCAATATCTCCCACAGAAAACTGAACTCCGGGAACAGAAATTCTTCTATTGAAAATGGGAACATTTTCGTCGCACAGATGCTGCCAGGTAGGGGCGGTGGCATATACCGGAATAGTGTGCTGTTTGGTATAAACCCTCATTCCGCAAACATGGTCACTGTGCTCATGAGTAATGAGGATGGCATCAACGCTGTCCTCGTGAACAATTTTTAATGCCTCGGATATACGCTTTGCACTTATGCCGCAATCTATTAATATTTTGGTGTTTCTGTACTTGACAAAAGCAGCGTTTCCGCTGCTTCCGCTTGATAATGTTAAAAACCTGTTCAAAGCTTACCTCCATAAGGTGTTGTTACCGGTTTAGTCGTTGGGGTCAGTATCGCGCTGAATGTCTGCGCCAAGAGCTCTGAGCTTTTCTGCAAAGTGCTCATATCCGCGGTCGATATATTTTATGTCGCGGACGGTTGTTGTTCCTTTTGCCATAAGACCTGCAACAACCATAGCCGCACCTGCACGAAGGTCGGTTGCCTTTACGGTAGTACCGGTTAAGCCTTCAACACCTTCAATGACCGCCATTCTTCCATTTACTGTAATGTGAGCACCCATACGGCGAAGCTCATTTACATACTGGAAACGGTTTTCCCAGACACCTTCGGTTACAATGCTTGTCCCGTTTGCTACAGTTAAAAGAGCTACAGCAATTGGCTGCATATCTGTAGGGAAACCGGGATAGGGAAGGGTTTTAAGATTTGCCTTACCTATTGTGCCGTCACTTATAATGCGTATACTGTCGGAAAACTCCTGCACGGTTATGCCCATTTCCTCAAGCTTTGCACTTGTTGCTTCCATATGCTTTGGAATAACATTTTTAATAAGCACATCACCGCCTGCACCTGCCGCAGCCACCATAAAGGTTCCTGCTTCAATCTGGTCGGGGATAAGTGCATAGGTTACGGATTTTTCCAGTTCTTTAACACCGTTTATGCGGATTACATCCGTGCCGGCACCTTTAATATCGGCACCCATGGAGTTCAGGAAGTTGGCAACATCAACAATGTGAGGCTCTTTTGCAACATTTTCAATAACGGTTGTACCTTCTGCAAGAACAGCCGCAATCATAATGTTGATTGTTGCACCTACGCTGACGGTATCAAGATATATGTTTGCACCCTTTAACGGCTGGGTTGCCTTGGCGTGAAAAACACCGCCTACGTTTACTTCAGCACCAAGTGCCATAAATCCCTTTTTGTGAAGGTCAACGGGGCGCTCGCCAAAATTACAGCCGCCGGGCATGGAAACATCTGCTTCACCGAACCTTCCAAGCAATGCTCCTACAATGTAATAAGAGGCACGCATATGGTTAAGCACTTCGAAATCTGCAACGGTAGCAATGTCACCGCTTGCATCAACCTTGACAGAATTTCTGCTGAGGCGTTCAACCTTTGCACCAAGCCTGCTTAAAACATCAATGAGGTAGTTTATATCTTTAACATCCGGAATATTTTCAATAGTACACACACCTTTTGTAAGAAGGGTGGCGGGGAGAATGGCAACTGCGGCATTTTTTGCACCGCTGATGTTTACTTCGCCGTACAGGCGGTTTCCTCCGTTAATGACATATTTATCCAAAGAATAAACACCGTCCTTTTTTATATAATAAATGGGTAGAAAGCTATTTTATGTAAAAACATACATTAATAATTATACCATAAGAAATATAAAAAGTAAACATTTTTATAAAATTTTTTAAAATAACTCTTGACTTTATTGAAAAAATATGGTAAAGTATTATTAGCACTCAAAGAGTTCGAGTGCTAATAATATAAAAAGGCGGTGGAGACAGGTGGAACTGAGTGATAGAAAAAGGCGAATTCTTCAGGCTGTAGTAAGCGATTATATCGAAACTGCGGAACCGGTGGGATCCCGTACCATTGCAAAAAAATATGTTACTGACCTGTCACCGGCAACTATCCGTAATGAAATGGCAGACCTTGAGGAGATGGGCTACCTTGAACAGCCGCATTCCTCGGCAGGAAGAGTACCTTCGGTTATGGGTTACCGTGTGTTCGTGGATAGCCTTATGGAAAAATATAAGCTTTCGGTTATGGAAACTATCCGTATGCAGCAGGTTATGAATGATCAGGTAAATCGTTTTGACCAGATGATCGAAAAGGCATCCCGTGCTATTGCTTCTGTTACAAACTATGCTACTGTTGCCGTGAACAGCGGAAAAAAGAAAAACAGCGTAAAGGCTATTCAGATTGTACCGGTAAGTAAACAGGAAATGGTGCTTATTATTGTAACAAACGAGGGTGTTGTTAAAAACAAGCTTGTGAAACTTGCCGAAAGTGTTGAGCCTGCGGATGCGGTTGAACTTTCAAGCCGGATGACCGAAATGCTCGGTGGTTTTACCCTGAACGAAATAAGCCTTGAAACAATTAACGGAATAAAACAGGAATATGATGATATGCAAGAGCTTATAAACCAGGTTGTGAATTTCATATCCGAGGTTATAGGTGAAATGGATTCCCGTCAGGTTATTGTTGATGGTGGAATAAATCTTCTGAAATTTCCTGAATATTCAAATATAGAAAAAGCTAAAGAGATTCTTGAGGTGCTTGATAACAAGGAACAGCTGCAAAGTATGATATCTCTTCCGCTTTCTACCGGTAATAAGGTAAACATCATAATAGGAGATGAAAAAAACGGTATAAAGCTGAAGGATTGCAGTTTGGTGCTTTGTAATTATGAATTCGGAGGAAATGCAGGAACAATCGGTGTTATAGGACCTACCCGTATGGACTATGCAAGGGTTGTTTCAGCTTTGGAATTTTTATGTGAGGGCATGAGACCTCAGCTGGAAGGAGGAAAGGATTATGGCGAAAGAGAAGAAGAAACCTGAACAGGACGAAGAGGTAAGCGAGACAGTTGAAACTACGGAAGAAGCTACAGCTGAAACTGAGGAGGTTAACCTTGAAGAGCTTAAGGAAAAGGCTGCAAAGGCGGAGGAATATTTAGATAAATATCAGCGAACCCTTGCAGAATATGATAACTTCCGTAAACGCACAATGAAAGAAAAGGAACAGCTTGCAGGAGAAACCAAAATATATGTGGTAACAAATCTCCTTCCGGTTCTGGATAATCTTGAACGGGCGGAGGCTGCAGCAGAAAATGAAAGTGATGAAAATCCCCTTAAAACAGGCGTGCAGATGATTATCCGTTCCGTTAAAGAGGAGTTTGAAAAGCTTGGCGTAAAGGAAATTGATGCGCTTGGTGCTCAGTTTGACCCCAATGTTCACAATGCAGTAATGCACATAGAGGACGAGACTGTTGCAGATAACACAGTAGTTGAGGTTTTCCAGAAGGGCTATGCTCTGGGAGATAAGGTGATTCGTCCGAGTATGGTAAAAGTAGCAAATTAACAAAGTTAAAAAAGTGCGGCACAGCCGCGATAAAAGATAGGAGAGAAAAAATTATGGCAAAAATTATTGGTATTGACTTAGGTACAACAAACTCTTGTGTGGCAGTTATGGAAGGCGGCGAACCCGTTGTAATTCCAAACCCCGAGGGTAACAGAACAACTCCATCTGTTGTGGCTTTCACAAAGGACGGAGAAAGACTTGTAGGTCAGGTTGCAAAGAGACAGGCAATTACAAACCCTGAAAAAACAATAAGCTCCATTAAAAGAGAAATGGGTACAGCTTATAAGGTAGAAGTTGACGGTAAGGGTTATACTCCTCAGGAAATTTCCGCAATGATTCTTCAGAAGCTTAAAGCAGATGCTGAAAGCTATCTTGGTGAAACAGTAACTCAGGCGGTAATTACTGTTCCGGCTTATTTCAACGACAGCCAGCGTCAGGCTACAAAGGATGCAGGTAAAATTGCAGGTCTTGAGGTACTTCGTATAATCAACGAGCCTACAGCGGCATCTCTTGCTTACGGTATGGATAAGGGCGGCGCACAGAAAATTCTTGTTTTCGACCTTGGCGGCGGTACCTTTGACGTTTCCATTCTTGATATCGGTGACGGTGTATTTGAAGTTCTTGCAACTAACGGTAACAACCGTCTTGGCGGTGATGACTTTGATAATAAAGTTATGAACTACCTTGCTGATGAATTCCAGAAAGAAAACGGAATAGACCTTCGTCAGGATAAAATGGCTCTTCAGCGTCTTCGTGAGGCTGCTGAAAAGGCAAAAATTGAGCTTTCCGGTATTACAACAGCAAATGTAAACCTTCCTTTCATTACAGCTGATGCAACAGGTCCCAAGCACCTTGATGTAACAATTACAAGAGCTAAGTTCAACGAGCTTACAGCAGACCTTGTAGAGGCTACTCTTGAGCCCACAAAGAAGGCACTTGCAGATGCAGGTCTTTCTGTAGGCCAGCTTAACAAGGTAATTCTTGTTGGTGGTTCCAGCCGTATTCCTGCAGTTCAGGAAGCTATTAAAAACTTAACAGGTCAGGAGCCTCATAAGGGCATCAACCCCGACGAATGTGTTGCTATGGGTGCGGCTATCCAGGCAGGTGTTCTTGCAGGTGATGTTAAGGACCTTCTTCTTCTTGATGTAACACCCCTTTCTCTTGGCATTGAAACTCTTGGCGGTGTTTGCACAAAGCTTATTGAAAGAAACACAACAATTCCTGCAAAGAAGAGCCAGGTGTTCTCCACAGCGGCAGATAATCAGCCTGAGGTTGAAATTAATGTTCTTCAGGGTGAAAGAGAAATGGCGAGAGATAACAAGTCTCTTGGTAATTTCAAGCTCACAGGCATTATGCCTGCTCCCCGTGGAGTTCCTCAGATTGAAGTAACTTTCGATATTGACGCAAACGGTATTGTTCATGTAAGTGCAAAAGACCTTGGTACCGGCAATGAGCAGAACATTACAATTACAGCAAGTACAAACCTTTCTGATGAAGAAATTGACAAAGCTGTAAAAGAAGCTGAAATGTTCGCAGAAGAGGATAAAAAGCGCAAAGAAGAAATTGAAACAAGAAACAATGCTGAAAATATGGTATATCAGTGCGAAAAGACTCTTGGTGAACTTGGCGATAAGATTTCAGCTGACGAAAAGAAGGGCATTGAAGACGAAATAGCTAAGGTTAAGGAAGCACTTAAGGGCACAGATACAGAAGCAATTAAGAATGCTACTGACGAGCTTATGAAAAAGTTCGGTGAGGTTTCTCAGAAAATTTATGCTCAGGCAGCACAGGCTCAGCAGGCTGCTCAGGGCGGCGAAAACCCTCAGGGCGGCGATGACGAGGAATTCAAGGTTGTAGATGACGACAAATAATTAACCGTGGAGACGGGCTGTGCATGGGCACAGCCTGTGTCCTGTTAAACGGGGGAAAGAAAATTGGAAAAAAGAGATTATTATGAGGTGCTTGGGGTAAGCAAAAGCGCAAGTGCAGACGAAATTAAAAGCGCTTACCGTAAGCTTGCAATGAAATATCATCCTGACCGTAACCCGGATAACCCCGAGGCGGAGGAAAAGTTCAAGGAAGCAAGCGAAGCTTACGCTATACTTAGTGACAGCGAAAAGAAAGCCCGTTACGACCAGTTTGGCCATGCAGGAGTTGACCCCAGCTATGGTGCAGGCGGTGGTGCAGGTGGCTTTAGCGGTTTTCAGGATATTGACCTGGGAGATATTTTTGGCGAATTTTTCGGAGGTGGCTTTGGTGGTTTTGGCGGAGGCTCAAAAAGAAACGGACCTAAACAGGGAAGAACCCTTGAAATGGGTCTTACCATTACCTTTGAAGAGGCAGCTTTTGGTGTGGAAAAAGAGATTTCCTACCTTCGCGTGGAAGATTGCGGAAAGTGTAACGGAACCGGTGCAAAGGAGGGGACATCTCCCGAAACCTGTTCATCCTGTCGCGGTACCGGTCAGGTAAAAGCGGCACAGAATACACCTTTCGGACAGTTTATGACAACCCGTACCTGTAATGTATGTAACGGTAGCGGTAAAATTATTAAAGAAAAATGTACCGGATGTGACGGCAAGGGTAAGGTTCGCAAAAAAACCACAAAAACCGTTAAAATCCCCGCAGGTATTGCTGACGGTCAGGTTATACAGAACAGCGGTGGCGGTGATGCCGGAACAAACGGTGGCAGACCCGGTGATTTGTATATACAGATAAGCGTTTCAAAACATCCTGTTTTTGAACGGGAGGGTCAGAATGTATACTGCGATGTGCCCATTACCTTTGTTCAGGCGGCACTCGGTGCAGAAATAGAAGTTCCAACTCTTTACGGTAAGGAAAAAGTAAAAATTGAAGAGGGAACACAAAGCCATGAGGTTATAAAGCTTAAGGGCAAGGGTATTCCGTATCTCCGGAGCTCATCCAAGGGTGACCAGTTTATTAAAATTATTGTGGAAGTACCTAAAAACCTTAATGGAAAGCAGAAGGAAATTTTAAAAGAATTTGGTGAAAACACCAACGATAAAAATTATAACAAGCAATCCTCCTGGTGGGAAAAGCTTAAGAAAAATTTAGACTGGTAAAAAGAAAAGGCGGTGTTTAAAAAGTCATTTAGACTTTTTAAACACCGCCTTTGGTTTTAAGGGGATAGGAAAAAAGCTCTGGAACGGACAAACTGAGCCAAAGCTTCAGCTTTGGGTTACCCGAAGCTGTA
>JAZQCS010000009.1:0-29272 GCA_045546415.1 Clostridia bacterium
GGCTTCAAAACCAAAACTGCCTTACCTGGTTGTGGCGTATGCATAAATTCCTCTTTTTATTCATAATTCATGAATATTATTCACATTTATTCAAGAACAAGGTACTTTTCATCCACAACCTGACGGGCAAGTTTTTCGGCATAATCTGCCGTAACTCCAAGCTTGTGCGTGGTTTCCAGACCGCTCGCACGGTAATCGGCAAGAGTGTACACATTAAAATTGCGGAAGCCCTGTGCATAGTAATTAACAGTAGGTGTAAAGTGCAGATTTTCCACCGAAACCCTTTCTTCTGTTTTTACAATTTCAAAGGAAATCATACCGCCTACCATGTTGTATTTATCCAGCTGTGAAGACATAAAATTGCCGAGAGAATAAACTATGGGCACATTGCCTATATATTCAACAGGCTGAATAACATGAGGATGAGTGCCGATTACAATATCCGCACCGTTTTCCGCAAAAAGCTGTGCCTGAGCTCTTTGACGGTTTGAGGGCTCAAACTGATATTCATTGCCCCAATGCACAAAAGCAATTACAAAATCCGAGTTTTCTTTTGCATATTTCAAGTCCTCCGCTATCTGCTTTTCATCGTTCATAAGCGGAGCATAATGCTCAGCAGAAGCAGGAAGGGAAAGCCCGTTTGTAAGGTCAGTATAGCTGAGAAGACCCAGCTTTATGCCGTTTTTCTCATGAACACGGAAGTTGCGTTCCCCTTTTTTGTAAATGCCGGGGGCTGTTATTTCCCCGGATAACTCTTCATATAAATTATAGGCATTTTCAACTCCGCGCCATCCCTTATCGTAGGTGTGATTTGTAGCGGCAGAAAAAATATCAAAACCAATGTCACGCATATCGTAAATAAGCTGAGTTGGAGAATTGAAGCAGGGATATGATGTAACACCCAGCTCGTCACCACCGGGAATGGTTTCCTGATTGATGTATGCCACATCGGCAGAGGCAATTATATCTGCCAATCCGCTGTACATGGGCTTGAAATTAAAATCTGCATCGGTTGAGCCTGTAACATGACCATCTCCGCCGGCGTGACGGTTTGCACAGGCATATACCGCATCGTGAATAAGGTTGTCCCCCACTCCTATAAAGGAAACCCTGTGCACAACCTCAGGCAAAACCTCCTCTTCAGGCGGTTCAGGAAGCGGTGTGTGTTGTGTATAGAAAAATACAGAGTGCGTCAGAAATATGATAGCCACACATATTAAAATTGTTTTAGCCCTTGAAAGCATAATTCATTACCTCCCTATAAGGGAAATAATATCATATTTGTCGGGTTTTGTCAAGTTCTGTAATGCTGTATGCTCATACCTCTTTGTGCAATTGTCAATCAAAAACCGCTTTCCTCTTGACAAACGCGAAAAAGTATGATAAAATATTAACAAGATAAGCAGAAGGGTTTAACCGACTGTGAATCCTTAAAAAACAACTTACTGACCTTATGGGGCTTTACCTGTGGGAAAGAACGCGTAAAATATGCAAAATGTGGGTACGTTCTGAAGGTCAGGGCGTACCCTTTTTTAATGCGGAAGCGGTACCGTTTCCCGAAAGGTTCGTACAGCGTCCCACCGGATGAGATTCTTCACCCTTCGGGTTCAGAATGACAAAAGGGCTATCCCTTCACGGAAGTGTGCCAAAGAGGAAACCCGGCTTCGCCTTATCCCCCAGCCATTCCTTCGGGATGTCAGCCCCCTTTAGGCAAGGGGCCAAAGAGGAAACCCGGCTTCGCCTTATCCCCCAGCCACCCCTTCGGGATGTCAGCCCCCTTTAGGCAAGGGGGCCATAGAGGAAACCCGGCTTCGCCTTATCCCCCAGCCATCCCTTCGGGATGTCAGCCCCCTTTAAGCAAGGGGGCCATAGAGGAAACTTTATTTTAAGAGGAGAACAAACATGGAAAACAGAATTGCACTTATAGGAATTATTGTAGAAAACGAGGAATCGGTTGAAAAGCTCAACGGTCTGCTTCATGAATACAGAGAAATTGTTATCGGCAGAATGGGGCTTCCCTATGCAAAGCGCGGTATATCCATAATAAGCGTAGCGGTTGATGCTCCTGCAGACACCATCAGCGCACTTTCCGGAAAGCTGGGAGCCCTGCCCGGTGTAAGCTCAAAAACAACCTATTCGAAATAAGGAGGAATAAATATGTATAACCCTAAATCACTTAAAGCAGAGGAATTTATAAGCCACGAGGAAATTCTCGAAACCCTTGCATATGCCGAAGCAAACAAAGATAATCTTGCTCTTGTGGATGAAATCCTGGCAAAGGCGCGTCTTCGTCAGGGACTGACACACCGTGAGGCTTCGGTGCTTCTTGCCTGCGAAAACCCCGAAAAGGTACAGGAAATGTATACTCTTGCAGAGCAGATAAAGAAGGATTTTTACGGCAACCGTATTGTTATGTTTGCCCCTCTTTACCTTTCAAACTACTGTGTAAACGGTTGTGTTTACTGTCCTTACCATCTGAAAAATAAAACAATTCCCCGTAAAAAGCTTACTCAGGATGAGGTTCGTCGCGAGGTTATTGCCCTTCAGGATATGGGGCACAAGCGTCTTGCCATTGAATCCGGTGAAGACCCGGTAAACAACCCCATTGAGTACATTCTGGAATGTATAAATACCATTTATTCCATAAAGCACAAAAACGGTGCAATCCGCCGTGTTAATGTGAACATTGCGGCAACAACTGTTGAAAACTACCGCAAGCTGAAGGAAGCAGGTATCGGCACATACATTCTGTTCCAGGAAACCTATCACAAAGAAAGCTACTTAAAGCTTCATCCCACAGGACCCAAGCACGACTATGCTTACCACACCGAGGCTATGGACAGAGCCATGGAAGGCGGCATTGACGATGTCGGTCTTGGCGTTCTCTTTGGCTTAGAGCTTTACAAATATGAATTTGCAGGTCTGCTTATGCACGCAGAGCACCTTGAGGCTGTCCACGGTGTTGGCCCCCACACCATCAGCGTACCACGAATCAAGCGTGCATCGGATATTGACCCCACAGTTTTCGACAACGGTATCAGCGATGAAATTTTCGCAAAGCTGTGTGCTCTTATCCGCATCAGCGTTCCCTATACCGGTATGATTATTTCCACCCGTGAAAGTCAGGAGGTCCGCGAAAAGGTTATCCGCCTGGGCGTTTCTCAGATAAGTGGTGCTTCCCGTACATCGGTAGGCGGTTACAGTAACGAAGAAAGACCACACGATACAGAACAGTTCGATGTATCCGACCAGCGCACTCTTGACGAGGTTGTAAAATGGCTTATGGAAATGGGTTATATTCCCTCATTCTGTACAGCCTGCTACCGTGAAGGCAGAACAGGTGACCGTTTTATGAGCCTTCTCAAAGCCGGACAGATTCAGAACTGTTGCCATCCCAATGCACTTATGACCCTTAAGGAATTCCTGATGGATTACGCTTCTGAGGAAACCCGTAAAATAGGTGAAGAGCTCATAAAAGCTGAGCTTAACAACATTCCTAAAGAAAATGTCCGTGAAATATGTGCAAGCCATCTTGAAAAAATACAGAACGGTATCCGTGATTTCAGATTTTAATTTGAGGTGATTCCTATGAGTCTTAACTCCACGCCCGCTTCCGAAAGACTTCACATAAGCTTTTTCGGAAGACGAAACGCAGGAAAATCCAGCCTTATAAATGCCCTCACAGGGCAAAACCTTTCTATTGTATCCGAAGAAAAGGGAACAACCACCGACCCGGTGAAAAAGACAATGGAGCTCCTTCCTCTGGGACCTGTGGTGATTATTGACACCGCAGGCATTGACGATGAAGGTGAGCTTGGCGCACTCCGTGTACAGAAAACTCTGGAGGTGCTTGATGTTACCGACATTGCCGTGGTGGTAACCGACGGTAAAACCGGCATTGGTGAAACTGAAGCCTCACTCATTGAAAAGCTTAAGGCAAAGAAAATCCCTTATGTTATATGCTACAATAAAAGCGACCTTATTTCCTATACCCCCAAATCAGCCAATGAGGTTTCGGTAAGTGCTGTTGACGGCACAGGCATAGAAGCGTTGAAAGAGCTGCTGGGCAAATTCAACACTCCCAAAAATGCGCCGCTTGTAGCTGATTTAGTAAACCCCGGTGATGTGGTGGTGCTTGTTGTACCCATTGATGAGGCGGCACCAAAAGGCAGAATTATTCTCCCGCAGCAAATGGTTATCCGTGACCTGCTGGACAGCCGTGCCATAGCAGTAACTCTTCAACCGGAAGAGCTTCCCGGTTTTCTTGAAAACTGCAAAAAGCCGCCTGCTTTAGTAATTTGCGACAGCCAGGTTTTCGGCAAAGCCTCGGAGCTGACTCCGAAAAACATTTCCCTGACCTCTTTTTCGATACTTATGCTTCGTTACAAGCTGGGGCTTGGTGAAGCACTTGCCGCGGCAGATGCTCTTGACAAACTCCGTGACGGTGACAGAATTCTCATTTCCGAGGGCTGTACCCATCACAGACAATGCGGTGACATAGGCACAGTAAAGCTGCCGGCACTTATTAAAAAATATACCGGAAAAAATGTAAGCTTTGAATTCACCTCCGGAGGAGACTTCCCGGCAGATGTGAGCGGTTATGCAATGGTTATTCATTGCGGAGGCTGTATGCTTTCCGACCGTGCCGTAAGAGCAAGAATGCTCACCGCAAAAGGACAGAAGGTTCCTTTTACCAACTACGGAATCATTCTTTCCAAAACCCAGGGCACCCTGGAACGCTCAGTTGAAATATTCAGATAGGGAAAACCTGTCAAAAAAACCGCCTTGTGGCGGTTTTTTTCATTTGACAAATGCTGCGATATATGATATAATTTATTTGCTTATTTTTAAAAAAACAAGGAGGATACGACTATGCTGACAACTCCAAAGAAAATGCTCGGCATTATTGTTGCCGTATGTATGGTTTTTTCCTTTACAGCGGTATGCAATGCACAGTCCCCCGAAGGTGATATATTAAGCTTTTCCACACCCTTCTCCTTCACGGAAAATTTTAGCGTTTCAAAGGATGCCCTTGCAGAGAGCATTGGTTCTGTCGAGGCTTATTCTCAATACGCATCGGTGAAATATCACGCAGGCAGCGACATTTCAACCGTGGCTACAGGTGACGGAATCCGTTTTTCCGACTCAAAGGAAAGCATATCGGTTTCAAGCCTTCATCCCGTAACCGGCAGCTACATTTTTGATTTTTCACTTGAGCACCCGGAGTTCAACAACCTTTCAAGTGCTGCTTACATAGGCGTGCGTTCTGCTGCGCAATTTACGGATATGACCGCATATAACCTTTCGGAAATGCCCGCTGACGGTGTATGGCTGGGAATTTCCTACAACAATGTAGGCATCGGCACAAAGCTTGTTTCGGGAAGCAGCTCGAAGCGTTTTTCTATGGGTGACGATTTTTACACCTACACCGATTTCCGTGTAATTGACGACCGTGAAAACAATGTTGTTTATTACTATGCTTCAAATGGCGAAAGCTCCATGCTCTTCGCAAAAGCTGAGCTTACATATTCAGAAGAAACCACAACGGTAAACTATACCGTGTATACTCCCGACGGTGAGGAAAATTGCTCTGTTGAGGCAAACGGCATTATTGCTGATGACATCACCACCCCCGTATATCCTCAGCTTCAGCTTAACAAGTACCTTTGTGCCCTTACCTCCTTTGGTGTTACCTGTGAGGCAGACGAAAATGCCACACTATCAGGAATCACTCTTGAAGGGGCTGAACTGTCAGAGGATATTTCCCTTGATATTACCGAATACGATATGAAAATGCCGGTTTCCGGTGAAATTTCCCTTTCGGTTTCAGGCAATCCCGGAATAAGCTACAGGGTTTATGCAGACGATGAAGAGATACCCATGCTTAATGGCACAAATCTTGTAACCATTGCGGAAAAATCTGCTCTTTACATTGAGGCATACAACGGTGTAGTTCAGACAGTTTATACCTTCAATATTGTGGATAACACACACACAGTAACCGTTATTCCCACAAATTGCTCCGTTGACGGTGAATCAACTCTTGTAATTGATTATGACGGTACAGCCACCTTTAATATTGTTCCTGATGCCGGTTACGATTTTTCTTATGTAACCGGTGGTGCAAACTACACCGAAGAGACAGTAAACACGGTGCGTTCAGGCGTGCTTACTGTGGAAAATGTTACCGAAGATATGGAAATTGAGCTTGTGTTTGAGCTTCGCAAAGCTATTGAGCTTACCATAGGGAGTGCCACGGTAGCTCAGGGCGAAACTGTGGATATTCCCATTTCAATCGGTGAAAACTCAGGGGCAATTGCAGGCTCCTTTAACATACTTTACGACCACGAAAGGCTTGATTTCCTGGGACCTGTTACCACCGGATGCGTATCGGTAGGTAACCGAAACCTCGAGCCGGCACTTACTCCCGGCAAACTGGGTTTCTTTTTCATTTCAAAAAACCTGGGTCTTACTCCCCTTACCGCAGGCGGTGTGCTCATTTATGCCCGCTTTACGGTTAAGGATGATGCAGCAGACGGTGAAGAGCCCATTTCGGTTTCCTTTGAGACTAACGGTTCTTCTCAGCCCTCAATTAACGACTGGGAGGGTCCCCGTGTTGTAAATTCTCAGGATGGAATAATAACCTTCCTTACCCCCGACGACGGCAAATACATTCTTAAAACAGCTGTGGCAGAGGGAATTGGCGGAACGGTAACTCCCGGCACAAGGCTTGCTCCGGGTCAGAAAACCACCCTTAAAGCAACCGCCTCAACCGGTTACGCCTTCTCCCATTGGGAAGCAGACAACGGCAAATTCTCAAGCACAACAATGGCATCCACAACATACACTATGGGAGACGGTCCCACAACCGCCTATGCCCATTTCAAAATTAAAACCTACAACATAAACACATCGGTATCCGGTAATACGGGCGGTACAATTTCCTCTTCAGCCGATGTTGTTGATTACGGAGGCTCGGTAACCGTAACCTTAAATCCCTATCCCGGCTACGAGGTTTCTGCTTTTACCGTAAACAACAAGGATAAGCTTTCTTCTCTTGTGAATAACACCTACACATTAAGCTCCATAAAAAACATTCAGACTATGGTTGTTACCTACAAGTGGGTAGGTGCCGATATAATTGAGGAAATAACTCCCCTTCGCGCCTATGAGGTTGATTTTGACAACACAGACCGCACAATAACCGTAAAAGCAAGCAAACGCAATACCTCTGCAGGCTTTGCCCTTGACATTGCCGGAGACGAAACCACAGGCAGCTATGTTGCTCAGAAGGGTATGAACCTTTCTCAGGGTACAACCGGTGGAAAAAAATACATTGTAGCACGCCGAAGTGCAGGCAATGTACAAAACTTTGAACTGTACATTACCTATGCAGGTATTGAATACACTTATAATGTAACCTTTATGTTTACAGAAAATCCCGATAGTGCAGGGGTTATTGACCTTGCCTCGGCATCTGAAGGAAGGCTTGTTCTTGACACGGCAAATTACAAAGCATCCCTTACTGTTGACAGATATCTGTACGACAAGGCGGAGTTCGGTTTAGTAATTCCCCAAGATGCAGAAGTCAGCTATGAGCTTGTTTCAACCACATCAGGCAAAACAGATATGTCTCTTGTTACCTCAGCTGACTATACCTGTGTAAATAACGGTAATTATGATGAGGTTGAAATGGTAAGCCTTCCTGCCTCAAACGGTGTTACACAAAAACTTAAAGCTACCGTTACAAATGGTGACAAGGTTAATGTTTATAACATAACCGTCGCTTTCCGTGACCTTTCCTATGAGGGTGATGTGCGACCTGTGGAGCTTCTTCCCCTGAGACTTTCCACCTTCAGTATTGATTGCGAAAACAAACAGATTTATGCAGAAACCGTTAAAGGCGCGGCTTCGGCAGGCTTCGGCTTTGATATGGGCGGAGAGCCTCCCACGAAGCTTACCTGTCTTTCAGGCTGCGGTCTTGCTTACGGCAACAAGGACGGCTACCGTTACATTGTAAGCAGACAAAGCTACGGACTCACACAGACCTACCGCGTAAAGCTTTACGGTGAAGATGGCTATGAGTACTCCTGGTACACGGTTACCATGGTATATAAATAATAAATTTCGAGGTGTTTTTTCTTGATTTGTAACAACATTTTAGAAGCCCTGGGACACACTCCCTTAATAAGGCTCAACCGTATGGCAGACCCGGAATCTGCAGAAATTCTTGTGAAATTCGAGGGTCTTGGCGTTGGCGGGTCAATAAAAACCCGTACCGCTTACAATATGCTCCTTGATGCCGAAAGCAAAGGACTTATAGGCAAGGACACAATAATTGTTGAGCCTACCAGCGGTAACCAGGGTATAGGTCTTGCACTTGTAGGTGCGGTAAGAGGCTACAAAACCGTAATTATTATGCCCGACTCGGTAAGTGAGGAAAGACGCAAGCTTGTGCATCATTACGGTGCCGAGGTTGTGCTTATTCACGATGCCGGCAACATCGGTGACTGCATTGAAGAGTGTATGCAAACAGCACTTAATATGGCGAAGGAAAACCCCAATGTGTTTGTGCCTCAGCAGTTTGAAAACCCTGCAAACCCTCTTGTGCATCGTCATCACACAGCACTTGAAATCTTAGAGCAGGCGGCTTGCCCCATACACGGCTTTTGCTCAGGTATAGGCACCGGTGGTACAATTACCGGCATAGGAGAGGTTTTAAAGGCACAGAATCCCGATATTACAATTTGGGCGGTTGAGCCTGAAAACGCGGCAATTCTTTCGGGCGGAGGTGTTGGCACGCACCTGCAGATGGGTATTGGCGACGGGATCATTCCTCCCATTTTAAACTGTGACATTTACGAGGACATATGCATTGTTTCCGATGAGGAAGCCCTGCAGACCTCCCGTGATTTAGCACGGCTTGAAGGTATTATGTGCGGAATTTCGGGCGGTACAAATGTGGCGGCGGCAAAACGCCTTGCAAAAAAGCTGGGCAAGGGAAAAACCGTAGTTACAATCCTTCCCGATACCGCAGAACGGTACTTTTCAACTCCCCTTTTTGAAGGTGAATAAAAAAAATCCCATTCGCATATGCGGATGGGATTTTGCTTTTTAACGAGCGGAAAATCTATCTTGGAATTTTATGTTTAAACAGTTCATAGAACTCTCCAAAGGTTACAACTTTAATATCCTTCTGTTCGCTTAGATATTTACAAAGTGCTTCAAAATCATCCCACGAGTCGTTGAAATCGAATTCATAGCCGTGTCCCCAAAGGCAAAGAAGCATATCTTTATCCTCAACAGGTGTGTTTACAAAGGTCTGAGCAAGACTCAAAGCATTTGAACTGCTTATGTTTTCTGTGGGATTCCAGTAAAGGAATCTTTCAGGCAGGTTAAACTCACCTGTGTTGGTGGTTGTTCTGCCATAGCCTGCTGTTGTACTTTCTTCAACAACCGACACAACAGTTTCGTTAATATCCTTGGTGCCACCCGGATATGCGAGACCCTTGGGCTTTACACCTACTATCCTTTCGATAGCATCAATATCTCCCTGAACCTGATTTATTATTCCTGCCTCACTCTGACTCTTAAGGGAAACATGGTTTACAGAATGACTTTCCACCTCAAAGCTGTCATAATAACCGTTACGGATTTCACTTTCGGTTACTCTCACATGGCTTATTGGCTTTCCGAGGGCATTTGAAACTGATGCCGAGCCGTCCACACCCATAGCTCCGCTATTTATAAAGAAGGTTGCCTTAAGACCGTATCTGCTCATAATTTCCATAATTCTTGCATCCTGGGTTATTCCGTCATCAAAGCCTATAACCACATATTTTTTCGGCTTTGATGCTTCCTCTTCTTCGGGTGTCAGGTCAAGAGAGGGCACAATTCTTGAAATGTATTTTAACAATTTTTTTGCATCATCAATTGTTAATCTGCCGTCTCCGGTAACATCTCCGCAGTAAATTCCCGCATTACCCTGTATTTTTATTCCCGCAATGGTTTTGAGAACGTCAACAGCATCCCTTATATCAACCTTGCCATTAAAATCAATGTCCCCTTTTTCCATCAAAGCAGAAGCAACAAATGATGCATTAATTCTGTCCCCTTCTTTTGCAACATAGTTTATTTTGGCATCGAGATAATTCTTAACACCGTTCCACATATCAAATTTGTAATCGCTGTCCGGTGTAGCCTCAAGCTCAAATTCATCCCCTTCGGACAGTTTAACCTCAGGGTAAGTTACCATTCCGCCAACACCTGCGCTTATGTTTACATCAACGTAAGCACGCTTGTCCTCATATAGCTTTATTTTTTCAATGTAGTAAAGTCCGTCGGCATAGCCTCCCCACAGCACCTTGTCAAAATTTTTATTTTCCGACAGCAGATTTGCATAGGCTACCGGTATCAGTTTACCGTTTATGTAGGTTTTGAATTCCCCTCCGTCAAAATCCATAAAAATTTTAACGTTGAAGCTTTCCCCGGGAGTAACCTTCTCCCCCTTGGTTTCTGGTGTTTTATTTTGATTTACCGTATATACTGAGCCGTTGGAGGTTACAAACAAGGCCTGTTTTCTCTCGTTATTTCCATAAAAATGAGCATTGATGTCGTTACCCTTTACATAGGTGTAATCCGCTTCAAAAATATATTTACCTGTATTTCTTTCGGGCAATACAAGAGTTACCGGAGTTGTTCCGCTTACTGCAATTCCTTTACCTGTTACAGTTGACGAACCCAGGCTTATTCCTGATTTCATCACGGCACTCGCTCCCTGACCGTCGGTAAAGCTAAAGGAAAAGTCCTTTGATAAATCCGTCTTCCCTGTTTCGTACACTTTAACACTCTTTATATAGCCTTTGTTATTGGGATATGTTCTCCAGCGAATCTCTGTCAGGTCATGGCTTCCGTCAGCATTTGCATTATGGAGATAAGGATACGGAATATCCACCTTGTTTCCGTTAATGTAAAACTCATAATCGCCTGTATCAAGGTCAACCACCTGCTTTACGATAATATCCGTACCGTTTGATACTTTTATATTGGCACTTACAGGTCCCGACTGTCCGTAGGAGTACACATTAAGCTGGTCAATAAACACTATCTGCTTCCAGCCTCCGCTTCCCCATACTTTAAAACGCAGACCTGTACATTGTTCAAAGTTTACAACATGCTCAATTACATATTTACCGCTTGTGCGTTTTGCAACAGGTAATGTAATAAATTCATAATCCTTTGTATTTCTTGTGTAGATACCGCCCTCTTCCACCGTTGCGGAATTCAGGGTCATCCCCAGAGATTTCACAATCTCTTTAGCATTTGCCGCTGTAAAATCTATTTCAAAGTCACCTGCTGTATCCACAAGCTCATACATCTTAATGCTTTTGATATATGCTTTATTATCAGGGTATGTGGTCCATCGGATTTCGGTTAAATCATGGCTTCCGTCAGTATTCGCCTTATGCAGATAAGGATACGGAATATCCACCTTGTTTCCGTCAAGGTAAAACTCATAAGCTCCGGTATCAAGGTCAACTATCTGTTTTACGGTAATATCCACACCGTTTGCCACCTTGATGTTGGCGTTTGCAGGCCCCGACTGTCCGTAAGAAAACACATTAAGCTGGTCAATAAACACTATCTGCTTCCAGCCTCCGCTTCCCCATACCTTAAAGCGCAAACCTGTGCAATTTTCAAAATTCACAACGTGCTCAATCGCATATTTTCCGCTTGTACGTTTTGCAATCGGAAGGATTATATATTCGTATCCGCTTGTGTTTCTTGTATAGATACCGCCATCTTCAACTGTTGCGGAATTAAGGGTCATTCCTATAGATTTCACAACCTCTTTAGCATTCGCCGATGTGAAATCTATTTCAAAATCACCATTTAAATCAATTGGTACAAGCTCGGTGCCGTTAACCGTTACATTATAGGTTCCAAGTGTTGTTGCACCACAGCATATGTTTATTTTTGTTGTACCTTCGCTAACGCCTTTAATTTTATAAGTTTCGTTGTTTACACTTACAATGTTTTCATTTTCGGATTTTAATTCTATTCCCAAGGATGGGTTATAGTTAACATTTGTAAGAACGGGAACCGCAACAAACTCCTCACCTTTTTTAAGAGTTATTCCCTGTTCAAAGGCAACGCCTGTATAGTCACGAAGCTCAGCAGTTTTGGGCGTTGTTGTACCTCCGAGAATTTTTGCAAGGTTCACCGCTCCTTCATCGCCAAGCTCGTTGTAGCCTTTTTGGTTATAATGAAGATTTGGTTTTATTTCCGCAAGAGTTGTCGGCATATCATAACCGAATTTTTCGACAAATGCCGTGTTGGAACCGTACTTATTTTCAAAATAAGCTTTAACATCCCCATCGTACCGCCATATATCTGTATCTATAAGCAAATGCACATCAGGATATTTTGTGCTGTTGCTCATATAATACTGAGCAAGTCTGGGACCCGACATATAGTAGTCTTCCGCACGGTTATCGTTATAAACACCTGCTCTTACCTGCCAGATACCTGCATATTTCACACCTGTTTCGGTTTTGAATTTGTTATGCATATCCGAAAAGCTTGCAATATAATCTGCCATGGATGTATTTGTCTGCCCAATACCGTTACTGCAGCCATGAAGCCACAAATAGCCGAACTTGTTTGCATCAAGCACATAGTGTCCGTCTGCCGATATTTCCGATTTGGCCGCTTTTGCATATTCAATAAATCGTGTGTTATTAACACCGCCCGAAACCCAGCTTTCTATTTTACTTGCGCATACCGCGGCATTAACCACCCATATCTTCATATCCCACAAATCCACAAGCTTACGTGCAAGTGCACTTGCCGCTGCGGCACTCCATTTATCGTAAGCCGAAGATGCGGAGGTCTCCTCCATTCTTCCGCCCTGCTCTGCACAGTACTCGGCTTTTTCAAAGGTGACCGATGATGTAGGAATACTTGCACCATTAGTGTTTGTAATGAAAAACTCACCCTCATATTCACCAACCGCTTTAGGTGCCATTGTATAGTCACTGCTATCCCCTGCGGCATTGCTCTGTCCCGCAATCATAACAAGGGCAATATCTGCCTTGTTTACGGTAACGGTTGTTTCTTTTCCGCCTGCCCGTACGGTTGCAGTACCAAGACCCGTAGCGTGTAATCTGCCATCCGTTGTAACCTCAACAACCGAGGTGTCACCAAGTGATGCACCTTCACTGCTCACCTGCTGAGAAATTATACTGATGTTTTCTGCTGAATAAAAATCGCCATACTCCAGCACAATCGCCAAATTTTCTGCCGCCACAACGGAAAAGCCTGACAAAAGCATTGTAAAGCTCAAAACAAATAACAAAAATTTCTTCACAAAAAACCATCCTTTCGTGATACGATATTTACTTACAATATATCACAAAACCATCTTTGAAAAGTGATATTTTATGCAAAATTTTATTGATGTTTTTTAAGATTTCTGAACTCATTCGGTTTCATTTTTGTATATTCTTTAAAGGTTCTTGTAAAATGCTCAGGGGAATTAAAACCCACCTCATAGGCGATATCAATAACCCTGAAATCGGTTGTGTCAAGCAATTTGCAGGCCTCATCAACTTTTATGCCGTTAACTATTTTCTTAAAGGTTTTTCCGGTTTCTTTCCGTATAAGTCCCGACATATACTGAGGGGTTAATCCGAATTTTTCACTGAGCGTTTCCAAGCTCAATTCCTTATAATTCATCTTGATATAACCCAGAATTTCAAACATAAACACACTTGCTTTCGATTCTCTTTTCATAATATCCGGCAGGATATTTTCCGAAATGCAAAATGTAAAAATGTCCGTAAGCGCCGCAATTACAAACTGTTCTGTGTATTCTGTTCCCCCAAATTTCAACCGACAAAGCTTTTCCACCGCATTTTTTATGTAATTGTCCTTATCTTTTATAATCATGCAGGAGCAGGAAGAATCCCCTGCCTTTATGTTTTGGGTGAAAATATTATCCCTGCCGTGAAACAAAGCCAATATTTCCTTCATGGTGCTGTAAGAGACGATAATGTTTATGGCTATACTGTCGTCACTGTTTGTATAAACCGAGTGAACCTCACCGGGAGCAACATAGCATAAATCACCGGGATTTAGCACAATTTCCTTTTTACCTGCCGTGTGGTAGCATTTCCCCTGATAAATAAAAATAAACTCGTAAAAATCGTGTACATGTAAAAACGGCAGATAGTATCTTCCGTTTTTCTGCACGTCCGTGTTTCTTTCTTTAAAAACCCTGGGATAATCAAAATTTGCTATTGTAGAGTACCAACGCCGTTCTCCGCTGATGAACTCATTGTTTGAAACACCTTTTATATACTCGCTGTAATCCCTTTCAAAATCTCCTTTTATATCCCCTTCGGCAACTTTTCTGTGTATTTCCTTAAACCTGATTTCCTCTCCCCAAAATTCAAGCATTTTTTTAATAAACTGTTTGCGGGTCAGCATGGTTCCACTCCTTTTCGGTATTTTTTTATTTATTTTTCATATATTTCGTTGGTGACATTCCCGTTTTGCTTCTGAAAACCTTTGAAAAATACTGTGCATCACGGAAACCGCATCGCGTTGCAATATCGCTGACGCTGGTTGTCCCCTGTTCTATCATGGTGCAGGCATTTTGTATACGCAAAGTGGTTATATATTCACTTATTCCCACATTCATCGTCCTTTTAAAAAGCTGAGAAATGTATTTGGGGTTGTAGTTCAGCTCATTTGCCATTTTCTGTAACGAAAAATCCTCATCCGAAAAATTATCGTCTATATATTTTTTAATAACGTTAAAGCTCCCGGCACCGGTTTCACACCTTCTCTGCTTGTCCTGTAACCTTGCACCGAGAATGCCAAAGGTATAAAGAAGCACTCCCTCGCTAACGGTCCCCAATGGGTCTGCCTTTACGCCTATTGCATTTTTCCACAAATCCGCAAGCTCGTAAAATCCCGAAAAAACACAGTTTTTATAGTTTATACCAAATTTATCAAAAATCATATCTGCTTTTACCCCGAAGAAGCTTATGTACATATATGCAAAGCCCTTTTCCCCTTCTATGCGGAAATCCCGTGCAGGAAAGGTAAAAAATATATCCCCTACACTCAGCTTATGAACATTGCCCGCAGTATGCAAAAGCCCTTTACCCCGTACCACGCAGTACATTTTGAAAAGGCTTTCGGTTCGTGGCTTTTCCATATTTATAATTTTTGTTTCCAGCACAAAGTGAACAGTCTGCAGGGAATTGTTATCCCTGCGATAGGGTATAAAATGACAAATATTTTCCATCACGCAAAATCACCTCAGCTTTTATTATACATTGCTTTTTACGCATTGTCAATAATATTTCTTACTTTTTTACCCATTTATATGGAAATTTTCTATTGCACACCCAGGTTATGTATGATACAATAGGATCATAAACTTGAAAGGTGGTTTTGACTTATGAAAAAAATCAGAGTTGGTGTGCTGGGCGGTTACCGCGGCACAAGTATGATTAACTACTGCAAGCGTGCAGACAACGCAGAGGTTGTGGCTATCTGCGATAATAACCCTATGGTGCTTACAAAACAAAAGGAGCTTTGTGAGGGGCTGGATATTACCTTTTATGACAACTTTGACGAGTTTATTAATCACGATATGGATGCGGTTGTTCTTGCAAACTATGCTCATCAGCACGCCCCCTTTGCCATTCGTGCAATGAAAAAAGGTCTTCATGTTTTTTCCGAGGTTCTGCCCGTACAGACCATGAAGGAAGCTGTTGAACTTATTGAAACCGTCGAGGAAACCGGTATGATTTACGCTTATGGCGAAAACTATTGCTATATGGCTGCCCCTTATGAAATGAGAAGGCTCTACAAAGAAGGAATACTCGGTGAGCTTGAGTATGCCGAGTGTGAATATGTGCACAACTGTGACGACGGTTGGTACACCATCACTTATGGAGAGAAGGACCATTGGAGAAACAATATGTATGCTACATTTTACTGTACACATTCATTGGGTCCCATCATTCACGCCACAGGTCTCCGTCCCGTTTCTGTTGTTGGCTTTGAAGGAGTTAAAAATGAGCGGAAGCTTGCAGGAGGAGCCAAAGGCGGTGCTTTCGGCATAGAAATGGTAACTCTTGAAAATGATGCTATTGTAAAGAGCATTCACGGTGGACTTTACAAAAATTCTGTATGGTACAGTATGTACGGCAACAAGGGACGTGCGGAAAGCGCAAGAGGAGATTCCAATGACGGTGGCAACGGCCGTATTTATCTCCGTGTGGATGACTATCCCAGAGGCTACAATACAGAAAAATTCAAAAGCTATCTTGTAGATTTGGATAAGGATAAAGATAAGGTTGCAGGCTTTGGTCATGGCGGTTCCGATTTCTTCTCAATGTACCACTTCATCGAGAAAATAAAAGGTAACCCCGAGGCAGATATTATTGATGTTTACGAGGCTCTTGATATGTCCATGTGCGGAATGTTTGCTTACCGCTCAATTCTTGACGGTAATATTCCTAAGGAAATCCCCAACCTCCGTGACAAGGCTGTCCGTGATGCATGGCGTAACGACACCGCCTGCACCGACCCTGAAGCGGCAGGAGATATGCTCCTTCCCACAATGTCAAAGGGTACTCCCGAAATTGACGATGCGGTATATGAGCAAATTAAAAAACGCTGGGATGAAGAACAGGCAAAAAAAGACGGAGGCAGTCTTTCGACGATATTCAACCAGGGCGGCAAAAATTTTAAAGAAAATAAATAATATATGTGTTTTCTCAACAAAAGTGTGTGATTTTCACACACTTTTTGTTTGTTTTTACTATTGTAAAAAATCCCCAAAAATGTTATTATTATATAGAAAAAAATTTAAAAGGAGAGGCTTATGATTTACTACATTTTACTTACACTCAGTGCATTGCTTTTTGCTCTGCAGTTTATGTTCAACAACGGTTATCAGAAGGAATGCGGCACAGGAATGAGCGTATCCCTGCGTTTCGGGTTATACAACTCACTGTTTGGAGTTGTAGTTATGTTCTTTATTAACAAATGTCACTTTGAGTTTTCCTGGTTTTCCTTTATTATTGCAGTGGTTTACGGTCTTGTATGTGTGGCATACAACTACTTCAGCATAAAAGCTTTTGAAACCGCAAACCTTTCAATTTACTCAATTTTCGCAATGATTGGCGGTATGCTTCTGCCCTTTGCCTACGGACTTATTTCGGGTGAAGCGTTCTTTGTTTTCAGAACAATTTCCTGTTTTGTTATTGTTTTAGCCATTATAATGACCGCAAAATCAGATGATAAAAACTCAAAAAAGGCAATAAAGTACTACATAGGTGTGTTTATTCTTAACGGTCTGGTAGGTGTGCTTTCAGCCTTCCATCAGGGTTTCACCTTCCTTGACCCCGAATACATTGCACCCGAAAGCACTAATTTTGTAATTGCAAATGTTCACACACTTTTTGCCGATGTAACAGGTATGACACGTAACCTTGCGGTGGATAACGGCAGTTTTATTATGCTTAACCGTTTAACAACTGCGGTATACAGTTTTATTCTGCTGATGTTCCAGCAGGACAAAAGCCTTAAAATCAACACAAAGGCTTCTGCCTACTGCATAGGAAATTCCGCTTTCAACAATGTTGCAAACCTGTTTATTCTCATTGCTTTGTCTGGACAGAAGGTACCTGCTTCGGTAACATACCCCATAATTACCGGCGGCGTTATTGTATTTTCAACCCTTATAGATAAAGTTCGGAAGGTTGATGTTTCCAAAAAAGTTTTAATTGCAACCGCAATTACTCTTATTGCTTCCGTTTTTATGGTTTTTGAATTTTAAAACGCAAAAAGGTTCTTCAATTTCTTTTGAAGAACCTTTTTATTTTTTGTCTGTAAGCCCCAGAATGTAATCGGTTGAAACCTTATAAAACTGTGCCAACTTTATGAGAACATCAATTGGCAGTTGTCTTTGTCCGTTTTCATACTGAGAATAGGTATTTTGTTTTATGTGCAGATATTCTGCAATGTCCTTTTGTTTAATGTCCAGGTCTTCCCGTAAATCCTTTAATCTCATGGTCACCATCCTCCACAAGAATATTATAGTATATCTCGATGTGAGATATTGACTTTTATCTCAATTTGTGATATAATGGTGTAAATTATTCGGGGTGGGAGTTTACATTTTACAGAAAAGGACAGGGGAATTCATTACAATATTTTCAGTTTTTTTGCAGCATTTTGTATCACCTTCCTTTTTCCTTACTGTAATGTAAAAAGGAGCTGTTTAAAAAGTCAGATTGACTTTTTAACAGCTCCTTCTTTTTATACTTTTTCAATATCCAGCTTGTCACATTCCCTGAAACGGTAACCGTCCTCACCTGTAATTTTATGCGAGGGAAGGCTGTCGTCCTGAATGAATTTATTATTTTTAAACACAACATCACCAAAGGAAAGCAGGTCAAGAATCCGTCTTTCATGAAGGCGGAAGGTGTTGCCCTCAATGACAATTCCGCTGTGGTAAGGCTTGCCGGTGTGCTTCCTTATCTGTGGATCGCCCATAATAACCGGTCCGCCATTATAAGCCGCGTTGTCAAAATTATTATTCCGTATAATAACCTCACGGCAGGGACCGCTTTCAAACCAGCTGTTGGCATCTCCCGCCATATCTATGGCGTAGCTGATATTATAGAAGGTACAGTTTTCAACAACTGCCTTTTTGCAGGTGTTTATAAGCCAGCCACGGGGTCTGTTGTAACCACAGCGGCAATTTTCTATGTGTATTTCAGGCATACGGGTATAGTTTTCAAAAACATGACCTTTGGGTAAAACCTCCGGTAACTTTTCCTCGGTTTCAAGAATTACATATTTATCCGAAACAAGGTCGGCATTTTTTACGGTGAAATCCGCGTAATCTATAAGGCTTTCGTTATCTGAAAGGCGGATTTTATCCCCTTTGCGGAATATGTTAATGCCCGCCTGCTGATGGTGTCCGAAATAAAGCAAAACCCGGTTATCGTCAAGCTTTTTCTTAACCGGCATATAAATTCCGTGGAAGTTGCCTGCATCATCCATCATACTTTCAAAGCGGCAGTTGTTCAGGTGAATAAGCCCGAAGCAGTTTACAAAATGAGTCGCATCTGCCGCAACCGAAAGCATTCTTCCCTCACCCGGAGTTGCCAGAATACTGTCCAGAGTGATATTTTCAGAAAGCTGACAAATTATGCCCATTGATATTGTATGGGTAAGCTTAATGTTCATAAAATTGATATTTTTGCTTTCAGTTACAAAAATACCGGGATGCTTACGGTCGGTATGAGTGCAAAGCCAATATTTCCCCACCTGATGCTTGTGGTGTATTTCTCCTTCAAGGCGGATTACATTGGGCTTTGGCTGACTTGCTTTAAGGTAGCGGTAAAGCCCTAACATAAAGGTTGTGTTTTTTCCGTCTCCGATATATGCAACATAGGTAGGTGTGCTGTAGGTGGGACCCTTATAGGCAGGGTCAAACTCATTAACAAGCACACGGGAAGTCACATTTTCCCATCCATCACCGTAAAAGCGGAATTTATCACCCTGAATTTCACAATGGAACTGTTTTTCATCAAATTCCATTTCAACAAAGTTTTCCTCAGCGGCAATTATTTTTGCCTCAAAGTACATAGGCTCAGCGTAATCAATTTCAACATTTTTCAGGGTAAAATCCTCACACCTGTCCACAATAAAAGGAGAAATTTTACCGTGAAAAACAAGCTTTGCCCCTTCACCGTCAACAGTTATTCCCTTTTTGCCTATAAACGGAAAAGCAATGGGCTTTAAGCTGTAATCGTTATTTGAAATGAAATATTCCTTTTTGAATGCATACTCCGGGTAAAAGTGAAGCTCACCGCCACCAAGACGGAGAGTATCTCCGTCATTCATAGCCTTCACCGCAAAATATGCTGCCGGTGTCATATCGTCATTTTCCGCGTAGCATAAATAGTCTTTTAACAAAATATCCATATTTTTCTCCTTATTTTGCCGTATATCTGTAATTGAATCTGCCATTAGGTGCGGCATCACCTTTATCAATAAAGTCCATTATCTGAAGGTTTTCGGGCTGATTGTCACCCCATTTGAAATCCAGGACGAAGCTGTCACCGTTTAACCCTAAGTCAGCCTTGGTAACCTCAAGGTGTCTTTCGTTGCCGAGAGTTTTGTAAGGGGCTCTGCCAACAACCTTCCATTGCCAGTTGTTTGATGCGGTGCATTTTTCAACAGAAAGGAAATTGCCGCCTCTTGCTCTGCCTATCATATAATCGTATCCGTACCAGCCGGTAGAATAATCTCCGTCGCTGTTTATGTACAGAATCATATGGCCTTTATCCGATTCCGAAACCTCTGTTATATTCTCACGGGTTTTAACATAAAAATAAACCTTTTCATCGTCACGGGCAACACGGGATTCTATAATATCATTTCTGCCCGAGGTTTCTGTGTAGTGAAGCCCGGTGTTTCCAACCGCCTTGAAATCACGGTGAGGAATATCGTAAACATCGTCATAATAAACCTCAGTGATATTCTGCCATGCACCAAAATCCTCACCTATGGCAATTGTGTGCTTCTCTGCTGTTTCGGGAGCCTTGCGTGTACCTTTGTGAATTCTCACCGCATTTACCATCTGGTAATAATAGTTGTCACCGTACGACCCTTTAACAGGCTCAATGTCACGGTTATATTCCTCGTCATAGGCATCAATAAAGGTGGTTTCACCTACTGCTCCGCCTTCGTCACCACGGCTCTGGGTTTCATCCGCAATGGTTCCTCTTGCCGCAATTTTCTCGTTCCATTGGGTTATCATAAGCACCTGAGGTTTAATTTCGGAAATTCTTTTAATCTGCTCTGCAAAGTAAAGACCCTCGTTTGTGCTTCTTTCATCGGGCTGAGCACCGTCATGGAAGCTTTTTCCCACATTTGTGTGCACATGCTCTGCCGTTGCAATAACAAGCTGCTCGGGAATTGTGGGACTCTTTGACCAACCGTAGGGCTGAGGGTATCTTGCAAGCCAGGGCCATTTGTCCTGACCGTTTGTACCGTCATTCCACCAGTTGCCGAAATTGGGACCGTATGCCCAGCTCTGTCTTACTGTGAAGAAGCCCTCAATATATTCGGGAATTGCACTTTTCGGTGCAAGAATTAAAGGCTTGCCCTCCCAATAAAACCATAAATCGTCGTAAACATTTTTGCTGTAAACCTTGGCATAAACATCTTCAACGGTGGAATAAGCATTGTAATTGATTGTAAAGCAGAATTTCGGCACCTTTTTGCCCTCGTTCTGCATCTCTCTCATAACCTTAAGAGTGTTTGCAAGGGTCTGTGGAAAAATTACCGCGTTGGTGGTATCGAGATACAAAAAGTCAATACCTGCATCTGTAAACATCTGCATATTTTTACGGATTACATATTCATCGCTGTTGGAATAATAGCCGAAATATGGCTCCTGGCAATAATGCATATAGCTTTTGGGTCCCCAGGGTCTTGCTTCGCTCATGCTTACCGCTTTTATTTTCATGTTATCATAAATGCCCTGCTTTACGCTGTCCTCGTGCCATATGTAAAAGAACAGACCGGCAACCTTTTTATCGTCATATTTTCCAACCTGTACCTGATTGTTGAAATCTCTTTTAAGGTTGTCCGCACCTACCCAGGTATCCGGCATTGTGTCGCGGATGTTGGTGTTGGGAATGTAATTTAAAAGTCCGCAAAGCACCTTTGCCGCTGCCGCACGGGTAGCTGTGCCCTCTGGCTCAAAGGTGGTTTCTGTTACACCGTTTACAATGCCTGCACGGTAAAGGGCTGTAACCGCTTCCTTTGCATAGGGGGCTATGCTTCCGCTGTCGGCAAATTCATGGGCTTCCTTTGTGTAACGAAGGTTTACACCTTTTTTATTCAGGGCGCGAAGGGCAATTGTTACCATATCCTCACGGGAAATTGGTGTGCCCACTCCAAGAGCTCCGCTGTAAATACCCTCTAAAAGCCCTGCCTTCTCGGCAGATGCCACATAGCTGTAGTACCATTCACCTTTTGCTACATCCGAAAAGCTCGTTTCAGCCGAGGAGTCCATAAGCTCAAAACCGCCTGCAACCAGTTTTATGTACTGTTCCTTTGTTAAGGTTCCGTCCGGGTCAAACACACCCGGTTCCGTACCGCTTACAACACCACGGGCGTTAAGTGCGGCAATACCTTCAAATGCCCAGGAAACATGGTCAATATCCTTAAAAATTTTATTTACCGGTGTTCCGCCTACTGTTGGTACAGAATTGTAGCCTACAAGTGCCGGTACAATTTTGTAAAGCTCGGAGGAATCCACAATGCTGTCTGCCTTAAGGGTAAGCTCGGAATATATGCCTTCCTTGTAGTGACACATTATTCCCACATAGCCGTAGGCGGTTACTACGGTGTCAACAACCGCCACTTCTTTTCCCTTGCCGTCATAAATTGAAATATTTGTATCGGAAGGAGTAACCGTTGCAAGAAGGATTTCCTTTCCGCCGTCGTCAGTACCGTAAACCTCTACGGTTTTGCCGTCGTCCACAATTTTTTGTAATCGTTCTTTTGTGTAATCAAAGGGAATGGGAACCTCTGTGTTTTTGCCGTTAATACGGACACAGAGTCTTGCGTCCTCACGGATACCAAGCCAGATGCCTTTGTCCCATATACCGCCTTTTGTGGGAATTCGCACACCCATAAAACAGCTCTGCCATATTGCTTCGTCCACACGCTGAACCTTTACCCTTGTTTCAAAGGTGAAATTCACGGGTACCTTGTCAAAATGAAGGGTTCCGAAGGAAAACTTGCCTTCTTCGCTTACAGCAAGGTCTGCTTTTCCCTCCTCGGTAATGTGATATGTACCGCCCAAAGTCCAGGCATCTCCCATATCATTGAAATTTGTGATTTTTTCAAAAACCGTTTCTGTACCCTCAGCAGTTACAATTCCGCCGAGACACATTGCAAAGCATAAAAATAAAACTAAAATTTTTTTCATGGTTTACCTCCTGAGTATGATTTTTATATAAAGACTGTAGAAACTATTTTGCATGGAGCATTCACGAATGACCTACAGATGCTTTTTGAATTATCTCTGCATTTTATCTACTATATCAATCATATAATTTCCGTTTATTCTATTATACCATTGCATTTCCTTTTTTTCAATAGTCAAATTATGCACACTGAGTAGTAGTTTTTTATATCTCGTTATTTTTTTAACATTCTATCAGGAAAACAAATCCGGGAGCATTTGCTCCCGGATTTAGTATTTTATTTTGCTGTAAAGCGGTAGTTGAATCTGCCGTTGGGAGCTGCATCGCCTTTATCAATAAACTGCATTATATCGGGATTATCGGGAACGTTATCGGTCCACTTGAAATCAATAACGAATTTGTCCCCTTCAATACCAAGGTCTGCCTTGTTTATTTCAAGATGCTTTTCGTTACCTGCCTGAGTGTATGTTGCTCTTGCAACCACTTTCCATTGCCAGGTATCCGATGCAGTGCACTTTTCAACAGAAAGATATTCTCCGTTTCTCGCTCTGCCGATTATATAATCATAACCATACCATCCGGTATCATAATTACCATCGGTATTGAGCATAAGAATCATATGGCTTTTATCACTTGCTTCGGGAACTGTTATTTCGTCCTGAGTTTTAACATAGAAATAAACTTTGCTGTCGTCTCTTGCAACTCGGCTTTCAACAATATCATTTCTGCCCGAGGTTTCCACATAAGGAATAACTGTGTTACCTACCGCGGTGGAATTACGGTGAGGAATATCATAACTGTCATCGTAATAAACCTCAGAAACTGTCTGCCATGCACCGAAATCCTTACCGATTGTCATGGTCTGCTTTTTATCGGTTTCGGGAGCTTTTCTTACACCCTTCTGGATTCTTGCACCGTTTACCATCTGGTAGTAATAATTATCACCATATGTTCCCTTAACAGGCTCAATGTCGCGGTTATACTCATCGTCGTAAGCATCAACAAAATATGAGCCGTTCAGAACCGCTTCCTCGTCACCTCGTCTGCCCATATTTCCCCGGTTTGCAAAACGCATGGCTATTTTTTCATTCCATTGGGTAAACATAACCACCTGAGGCTTAACCTCTTTAATTCTGCTGATTTGCTCTGCAAAATAAAGACCTTCTTCTGTTCTTCTTTCAGCGGGCTGTGCACCGTTATGGAAGCTCTTACCTATGTTATCGGTGGGATGCTGTGCTGTTGCACACACAAGCTGTTCAGGAATTGTAGGTGCCTTGCTCCAGCCATAGGGCTGAGGGTATGCCGCAAGCCAGGGCCATTTTTTGTAGCCTTCACCATCTAAATTCCACCAGTCACCAAAGCCGTAAGCCCAGCTGTGACGGACTGTGAAGAAATCCTGGAGATAATCGGGCACCTGGTCAAGAGGACAAAGCACAAGAGGCTTGCCTTCCCACATAAACCATAAATCCTCATAAATTCGTTTACTGTATATCTGGTTATATGCATTTTCCAATGTGGATTCTGCATTTGTATTGAAGGTGAAGCAGAATTTAGGCACTCGCTTGCCCTCGTTCTGCATTTCTCTCATAACCTTGAACATATTTGACAGTACCTGAGGATAAATCTGAGCATTTGTTGTATCAAGATACAGGAAATCCACCCCTGCATCGCTGAGCATCTGTATGTTTTTACGGATTACAAACTCGTCGCTGTTACGGTAATAGCCGAAATAAGGCTCCTGACAGTAATGGTAAGCGTTTTCAGGACCCCACGGTCTGTCCTCACCAAGGCTTATAGCCTTTATTTTCATGTTATCATAAACTTCTTTTACAGAGTTTTCGTGCCAGATATAGAAAAACATACCAACATATTTTTCCTTCTGTCTTTCGCCTACATCCTCTGTTGTGTAAAGCTTTCTGTCAATGTTATCATAGCCTACCCAGGTATCGGGCATTGTGTCGCGGATGTTGGTGTTGGGAATGTAATTCAGAAGTCCGCAAAGAACTTTTGCCGCTGCCGCACGGGTAGCTGTGCCCTTAGGCTCAAAGGTGGTTTCTGTTACACCGTTTACTATACCTGCACGGCAAAGCTCTGTTACCGCTTCCTTTGCATAAGGAGCAATGGAGGCGCTGTCTTCAAAGTTTATTGCCTCGTTTTTATAGAAAAGACTTACATTCTTTGCTTTAAGAGCGCGAAGAGCAATTGTTACCATATCCTCACGGGAAATGGGCTCGCCTACTCCAAGTGTTCCGCTGTAAATTCCATCTAAAAGACCTGCTTTTTCGGCAGATGCCACATAGCTGTAGTACCATTCACCCTTTGCAACATCCGAAAAACTTGTTTCAGCAGTTGCATCCATAAGCTCAAAACCGCCTGCAACCAGCTTTATGTACTGTTCCTTTGTAAGCGTTCCGTCCGGGTCAAATACACCGGGTGCCGTACCGCTTACAACACCACGGGCGTTAAGTGCGGCAATACCTTCAAATGCCCAGGAAACGTGGTCAATATCCTTAAAAATTTTGTTTACTGCAGTTCCGCCAACAGCAGGCACAGACTGATATCCTACCAGCGGCGCTATAACCTTGTGCATTTCACTCTTATCTATGGGACCTTTCGCTCTGAGCGAAACCTCAGAGAAGACGGTTTCCTTAAAATGGCTCATAAAACCAACATAGCCGAAAGGCGCCAGGGCGGATTCAACAGTAGTAACCGCTTTACCTTTTCCGTCGTATATAACAGTTTTACCGTCATCTGAAACAACTCTTGTAAGCAAAACCTCCTTGCCCTTTTCAACGCCGTAAAACTTAATATCCTTACCGTCGTCCACAAGCTTTGCGGTGCGTTCGTTTTCAAAGCTGAAGGGAATTGCAACCTCGTTGTTTGTACCGTTAACACGGACATCAATACGGTTATCCTCTCTTACGCCAATCCACAAACCATTGTCCCATATAGCTCCTTTAGTGGTAATTCTGGAACCAAAAAAGGCACTCTGCCACACCTGCTTATCAATACCTTCAATGTCAACTGTGGCTGAAAGCTCATAATCCTGTATCATTTCATTATAATGAAGAGTTCCCCATTCAAGCTTTCCGTCGGTACCAACCGCAAGGTCAAGCTTACCGTCGGACCTGATATGATACGATCTTGCAAGAGCCCATTCACTTCCAAGCTGATTGAAATCGGTAGTGATGTCCACTATGCCGTACTCCTCGGCTGTAGCAGTTCCTGCAAGCGAAAGAACCATTAAAATGCAGATAATAAAAGATAAAAACTTTTTCATAAAAAAACCTCCTGATGTGAGTTTTCAGACTTTATATTATTTTATCATATACAGGAAAATTTTTCAAGTGGTAAATTTTGTGATAATTTCCTTGAAAGTCGTTGACTTTTTAGGTTTTTGCTGATATAATTTTATATGAAAACCTATCAGGAGGCACAAAAATGGCTTTTAACAAAAAAAATTTCGATAAAAGAACCTTGTTTACTCTCATCGCTTTCATCGTGGTTGGTATTCTGCTGTTTTTCACAATGTTTGCCCATAATGCCACGCTGAAAAAGAAGGCTCAGGACCCGGCAAAACCTAACATCAGCAAAAATGTTCCCGTTTCGGAAGGCGCATATTACGGCAAGGAAGCAATTGCCCTTGCAGGCAATGTTTATGATGTTGATGGAAACCCGGTTGACATGAACAAACTTAAAGAAAAAACCAAGCTTTATGACAAAAACGGCAAATTGTTAAATTTACCCACCATCAGTTCTGAGGAATACGAAAAGCTTGAAAAGGGCATAAGCTACAATAAACTTTGCGAAATTATAGGCGGAAAAGGTGAGATGATAAGCGAAATTGATGAGCCCGGTGATGAATTTTACACCGTTGCTTACTTCTTTTACGGAGACAAAGCTGAAACCTCCGCTACCTTTGTTTTTCAGGGTGACAGACTCAAATCCAAAGCCAACACCGACCTTGAAGAAAAGAAATAGAATCTGTATATGAATATGACATTTTGCTATTGACAAAACCCCCGTATCACAGTATACTCATACTATAAAGCTGTAAAGGAGATTTTTTCCATGGAACTTTCCTCTATGAAACAAGAATTCTGCCGTCTTTACGGTGGAAATGAAACTGACCTCCGGGTTTTCCGTTCTCCCGGCAGAGTTAATATGATAGGTGAACACACCGATTACAACGGTGGTTATGTTTTCCCCGCGGCACTTAAAATGGCTACCACCATTGTTGCCCGCAAACGCAATGACGGAATAATCCGTCTCAAAGCTACCGACCTTGATGTAATGGTTGAAGCAGAGGTTTCAAAGCTTAACAGCTACCGGGACCTTAAGTGGGGCAACTACCAGCTTGGTGTGGCTTACATTCTTCAGCAGGAGGGTTACGATATATGCGGATGCGACCTTCTTTATGATGATACCGTACCTCACGGCGGCGGTCTTTCATCATCAGCGGCAATTGAGGTTTCCACCGCCCTTATGTTTGCCACCTTCCACAACGAGAAAAACGGCATCATCGAGCCTGTGGATATGATTAAAATGGCGTTGTTAGGTCAGAAAACCGAAAACGAGTACTGCGGTGTAAACTGCGGAATTATGGACCAGTTTGCCTCGGCAATGGGCAAGGAAAACCATGCCATCATGCTGGATTGTAACACTCTTGAGTATAAGCTTGTTCCCCTTGACATAAAAGGCTGTAAAATTGTGCTTTCCAACACCAAAAAAAAGCACAACCTGGGTGCATCAAAATACAACGAGCGAAGAAGCCAATGTGAAGCATCCGTGGAAGCATTAAAAACTGTCCTCCCCGGTATTACCTGTCTTGCAGACGTTTCTCCTGAAGTTTTTGAAGCCAATAAAAATGCTATTACCGACGAAACAGTCCGCAACCGTGCACAGCACGTGGTTTATGAAATTGACCGTGTTGTGAAGTCGGTGGATGCCCTTGAAAAGGGAGATATTGCCACATTCGGTCAGCTTATGAACGCTTCTCATGACTCTCTCCGCGACCTTTACGAGGTAACCGGCTTTGAGCTTGACACCATGGTAGAGGAAGCAAGAAAAATTGCCGGTACCGTGGGCTCCCGTATGACCGGTGGTGGTTTTGGCGGATGCACCGTAAGCATTGTAAAGGATGAATTTGTTGACGAATTCATTGAAAAAGTAGGCAAAAACTACACCGAAAAAACCGGTCTTGTTCCTGAATTTTATGTTTCCGAGGCAGGAAACGGTGGCTGCGAAATTAAATAGCCTGTCAATTAAATTAACCCGTGACTCTAACGCCACAACCAGGTAAGGCAGTTTTGGTTTTGAAGCCATATTTTTAATTTATACTACATCAAAAAAGCCCGTAATACGACAGTATTATGGACTTTTTGTTCTTTGTCTAAATATAAAAATCTGATATTCAAAACTGCATAAATAAATGAAATTTATTTTGCATCCTGAAATCGAAATTTTTGTATGAAGTTCAAGACAAAAAATGCACATAATCCTGACGGATATGTGCATTTTTTTAACGCAGAAATTCGACAAAAAGACGATTTTCAGGACAATACTTCCTTATCTGGTTGTGGCGAACTTGCAGGAGTTTTTCTTTATTGATTTTCTATATAATTGTCAAGAATATCGCAAGCGCTTTCTACTATTTTAAGACAAGGGCGTTTTTTATAATATTCCGCTGTTCTTGGGTCAGGATGTGTTCCCGGATTTGTTTCAAGCCCCTTCAAAAGCTCTGAACAAATGATTGAACCTCCATTTTCCTCTTTGAACCTTTCGGAAAGCTGCTGAATAAGGTTGTAATGCTCTCCCTTCACATTCGGGTCGGATGCATCTGCATAACCGTATAAAAGACCTGCAACCATAGCCATACCTGAGCAGGCACCGCAGATGCTTCTCATTCTGCCAAAACCTGCACCAAAGCCTGCGGATATTTTAAGAGCCTGTTCCTCGCTTAAACCCGTAACATCACAAAAAGCCGCACAAACTGCCTGAGAGCAGTTAAATCCTTCCAAAAAAAGTTCTCTTGCTTTTTCTTTATGTGTCATAATAATTCCTCCGTAAAAACAAGGGTGGCATCGCCACTTAGGGTGACAGCAGATATCCGAACCGCGCCTTAAACAGCGGAATTTCGGTGTATTTCGGCTTGTCATCTTTGCAAGGCGTCAGCCTTGCTGCATCTTCCGCACCAAAATCCCCTCAAAATTCCATCCGTTTCAGGTTCG
>JAZQCS010000010.1:0-20050 GCA_045546415.1 Clostridia bacterium
CCGACTTAGGAAGGGGTCGTAGCCTATAACCTTCATACCAAGAGCATCAGCAGCGTTTGCAACCTGAACACCAATAGCACCAAGACCGATAACACCAAGGGTTTTGCCTTTTATTTCGGGTCCTGCAAAAGCGGATTTGCCTTTTTCTACCATAGGGCCAACATCTGCACCGTTGCCTTTAAGAGTTTTCGCCCAGTCAACAGCTTCGGTAACCTTACGGGAGGCAAGGAAAAGACCTGCAACTGCAAGCTCTTTAACAGCGTTGGCATTAGCACCGGGAGTATTGAAAACCACAATACCTTTTTCTGCGTACTTGTCAACGGGTATGTTGTTTGTACCTGCACCTGCACGGGCAACAGCCTTAAGGTTATCGCCAACCTCCATGTCATGCATTTTAAAGCTGCGGAGAATTATACCGTCGGGATTTTCGACAGTATCGGAAACCTCGTACTTTTCATCGAAATTGTCAAGACCGCATTTTGCAATCTTGTTAAGAGTCTGAATTTTAAACATTTTAAATCAAATCCTTTTACCTAATTATTTATTGTTTGCTTCGAATTTCTTCATGAAATCAACAAGCTTTTCAACGCCTTCTTTGGGCATTGCATTGTAAATGCTTGCTCTCATACCGCCAACTGTTCTGTGACCCTTAAGGTTAACAAAACCTGCTTCGGTAGCTTCTGCAATGAACTTGGCGTTAAGCTCGTCGGTAGGGCATACGAAGGGAACATTCATAAGAGAACGGTCCTCTTTTACAACTGTACCGCGGAACATTGCGCTGTTATCAAGAAAATCGTAAAGAATAGCAGCTTTTTCCTCGTTAAGCTTCTGCATAGCAGGAATTCCGCCAAGGTCTTTGAGCCATTCAAGAACAAGCTTCATGATGTAGATGCAGTATGCAGGAGGGGTGTTATACATTGAACGGTCTTTAATGTGTGTTTCGTAGTTGAGCATAACGGGAGTGAAATCCATAGCGTTGCCAACAAGGTCTTTTTTAACAATTACAATTGTAACACCTGCGGGTGCAACATTCTTCTGGGCACCTGCATAAAGAAGACCAAACTTTGAAACATCAATTTCCTGCGAAAGAATATCAGAAGAAATATCTGCAACAAGGGGAACATTACCTGTATCGGGAAGAGTTGTGTAACGGGTACCATAAATAGTGTTGTTGTGGGTGATGTGAACATAGTCAGCCTCAGGGTCGAACATAGATTTGTCAAGCTTGGGGATGTATGTGAAAACAGTATCCTCACTTGATGCAACCTTGCGTGCAGCACCGTAACGGGAAGCTTCGGAAAAAGCCTTCTTTGACCACTGACCTGTAATAACAAAATCAGCTTTGTTGTTCTTGTTCATAAGGTTAAGGGGCACCATAGAGAACTGTGTGGATGCACCGCCCTGAAGGAAGAACACATGGTAGTCTTCGGGAATGTTCATGATTTCGCGGATAAGGTCCTCTGCACCGTAAATAATGCTTTCGTATATTTTTGAACGGTGGCTCATTTCCATAACGGACATACCGCAACCCTCGTAAGAAAGCATCTGATCTGCTGCTGTTTTAAGCACAGCTTCCGGCAACATGGAAGGACCGGCTGAGAAGTTGTAAACTCTGTTCATAATTTATTCCTCCAATTTTAAATTTTCTAATAAATAATATTGATTACATTATACTACCTTTTTTCGAGTTCGTCAAGTAGTTAACAAAGATTTTTGACATTTTTTTGAGCTGTTTATGGAAAATCGTCACTTTTACAAATTAAGAGAGACAAAAAATAAAAAAATTGTATAAATTTAAGATTATCGCACAAGCAGAGTTCCTTGTGGGTTTTGGTTAAAATGCACAAAAAAACAGCTTATTTTTCTAAACATAGCATATTGAAGAAAAAAGAAAAATGTGATAGAATATTCTAAGTAAATCTATTTTCTTATGGAGGGAAATTATTATGAAAAAAATTATCTCAGCTGTTCTGGTTCTTACCTTAATAGCAACTTGCGGCCTTGTGGCTTCTGCAGGTACAATTCCTAACCCCAACAAGGAAGCTGTACATATTCACGATGTTACAGGCAACCACTCACCCATCGAAATCACATCCACAAAGGTTATTGCTCAGTATGTGAATATCGACAAGCCTTTTACAGCCATTGAATCCTGTTGTCCCAGCTATAGTGATGCTGTAGGTAACCTTACCTTCACTCTTTACAAATGGGCAGGCGATGTTGATGCATCTATGGACGGAACACCCATTGCAAAAAAAGAATGGGTAGACTTTAAAGATAACGGCTGGATCGGTGTTTTTGCCGATGAAGGCAAGGCATGGCCCGCAGGCGAATATTTGTGGACTCTTTCTGACCCTGTTCAGAAGGTTGGTGTATGGAAAGCAGCTTTCGATAACCTGGATACAGATATCATCCAGACCTCTTATGTAGACGGTCAGGAGGTTGAAGGTTGTCACGAGTGTTCTGTTGTATATGCAGGTGAAGGCGTTACAGTTGATGACGGAAATGCTCCTGCCGGCAACACTCCCGGCGAATCTGCAGGTCCCGTAAAGGTTGTTCCCAAGGATACAGAAAACATCATTATGTTTGTAAATAGTGACACATCTTATGTTAAGGGCGCAGAAACAAAGCTTGATGTAGCTCCCATCGTTCTTAACGGCAGAACTTTCCTTCCTGCTCGTTTTGTTGCAGAGCAGCTTGGCTGTGTTGTAACATGGGATGAAGCTACACAGACAGTTCTTATTGAAAAAGACGACCTTGTAATCGCTCTTGTTATCGGTGAATCCGGTATCCGTGTAAGCGGTGAATATCAGGCAATTGATGCTGCTTCCTTCGTAACAGAAGGCAGAACAATGGTACCGATAAGAGCAATCACAGAAGCTCTTGGTATGCAGATTAACTACTTTGACCCCGGTCTTATAGTTATCGGTCCTGATGCAGAAGCTTTTGAAGCTGCAATGGCTACAGCATTTATTGAGCTTTATTAATTGAAAAAATAATGTATCCCCCGACAGATAAGTCGGGGGATATTTACTGTGAGGAACATATGAAAAATTATAAGCTTACAATTCAGTATGAGGGCACCCGTTATAATGGCTGGCAAAGGCAGGGCAACACTCGGGATACCATTCAGGAAAAGTTTGAAAACATTCTGCTGAAAATGTGCGGAAAACCTGTGGAGATTTTTGCTTCGGGCAGAACAGATGCAGGTGTGCACGCAAAAGGTCAGGTTGCAAACTTCAAGGCAGAAATAAATCTGACTCCGGATGAAATAACTGACTATTTCAATAAATACCTTCCTGAAGATGTGGCGGTTATTTCGTCGGAGGAGGCGGATGAAAGGTTTCACGCAAGGCTTAATGCAAGGCGCAAAACCTATGAATACCGCATATGGAAGGGAAAAGTACCGGAGGTTTTCGGACGCAGAACCAGATATTTTTACAATGGAAGCCTTGATACAGAGCTTATGAAAAAGGCGGCGGAAAAACTTATTGGCGTTCACGATTTTAAAGCTTTCTGTACAGCCACCCGCATAAAGAAATCTACAATCAGGGAAATATATTTTATTAATATTGAAGAAACCGAAAACGAAATTATAATAAAAATATGCGGAGACGGATTCCTTTACAATATGGTGCGGATAATTACCGGGACTCTGATTGAAACAGGCAGAGGAGAACGGGCTCCGGAAAGTATTGAAAAGGTTATTGAAAGCGGTGAACGGAAAAATGCAGGCTATACTGCACCGCCTGAAGGACTGACACTTTTAAATGTGGAGTATTAAATATGGAATACACAAACAAAATTTTTCAGTATGACCATGATGTAACAAAACGGGAACTGTCATTGCCGGTGGCAGATATCTGTCAGCTTTGCGAGCTTTCAATTATGAGAGGCACGGAAATTGACGAACATACACAGCATTGTGACGAAATAACCTATGCCATATCGGGGAAAGCGGTTATGTATTCTGAAGGTATTGCTGAGGAGATTTCCGCCGGGCAGATTCATTACATACGAAAAGGTGAAAAACACAGAATTGTGGCTGACAGCGATAAAAATTTCCGTTATATGTGCATAGGCTATACTCCGTCAGAAAAAAACAAGCAAATAAAACACATAGTTGATACTCTTTCGGAAATACCGCATTTTGTTGCGGACGATAACGGCAATGTACGGATATTAACAGAAATGCTCATTAACGAGTCCTATGTTGAAAGCCCCGACAGTAAGCTTATGATAAATGCCTACATGACCCAGATAATGGTTGAAGTGGCAAGAATTGCCAAAGGATTTGACGGGAATAAGGGTGAGAAATATCATAATACTCAATCTAATCTTGCCGTTTATAATGCCATAAGGTTTGTGGAGAGAAATTTTCTTGAAATTGAAAGTGTTAAGGATGTTGCCAAAGCTCTTTCTTACAGTGAATATTACATTTCTCATCTTTTTAAGGAAAAAGTAGGAATAAGCATAAAAGGGTACATTCTTAATAAAAAAATTGAACTTGCAAAAAAGCTTTTGACAGAAGAAGAAAGAACAGTGGGGGAAATTGCAGAAATGCTGGGGTATGAAACCACTCATGCTTTTTCGCAGACCTTCAAAAAGAAAGTCGGAGCATCACCAAATGAGTTTCGGAAAGCAAAAAAATGACGGTAAAACCGCAACACAAGATGTTGCGGTTTTTTGTTCATGGGTTTATAATGAAGTTGCAAACAAAAATTAAGGAGGCAAAATTTTATGAAAATTGGAATTATTGGTTGCGGTACAATTGCAAACTCGGCGCATATCCCGTCATATATGGCAAACAGCGAGGCGGAGATTAAGTATTTTTGCGATATCATTCCCGAAAGAGCTGAGGAAGCTGTAAAAAAATATGGTGTGGGTATCGCTGTGACAGATTACAAGCAGGTACTTGCAGACCCTGAAATTGAGGCGGTTTCGGTATGTACTCCCAACCGTATGCATTCGGTAATTACCATTGATGCCCTGGAAGCAGGTAAAAATGTACTTTGCGAAAAACCTGCAGCAAGAACCTATGCAGAAGCAGTTAAAATGCAGGAGGCACAGCACAAGTACGGAAAGGTGCTGAACATTGGAGTTGTAAACAGGTTTAACGACGGAGTTAATAAAATAAAAGAGCTTATTGAACAAGGCGAACTTGGCGAGGTTTACAATGTTTATGTAAGCTTCCGCAATCACCGTTCAATTCCCGGTCTTGGCGGAGATTTCACCAATAAGGATGTTGCCGGTGGCGGTGTGCTTATTGACTGGGGTGTGCATTTTCTTGATATTGTTATGTATTGTTGCAATGACCCCAAAGCAATAACGGTTTCAGCAGAGAGCTTTTCAAAGCTTGGAAACCCTATGGAGGATTACGTTTATACCGGTATGTGGGCAGGACCTCCAAAGTATGATGGTGTGTATTCTGTTGAAGAGGGCATAACAGGTATTGTAAGAACAGAGGGACCGGTTATAAACTTTAACGGTGCATGGGCACAGAATATCGGCGAAAATGAAATGTTTATCGACTTTATGGGAACAAAAGGCGGTGTAAGGCTTCAGTACGGTAAGGACTTCACCTTGTATTCAACAAAGAACGGTATGCTTTCCAGAACAACCTTTGCAATGCAGGGAAGCGATATGTTCCGTAATGAGATTAATGCTTTTATAAACTGCATAAAAACCGGAGAAAAGCTTCCGTCTCACATTGATGTGAACATTGTAACCTCTCAGCTTATGGATGCTATGTACCGTTCGGCAGAAGAACATCGAGAGGTTGTATTATGAAAATAGGTTTTATAGATTATTATCTTGATGAGTGGCATGCAAACAACTACCCGGAGCTTATAAAAAATATTTCAGAGGGTAAACATCAGGTTGCTTTTGCATACGGCAAAATTGACCATCCCGCAGGAGGGATGACCAATAAACAATGGTCGGAAAAGTACGGTGTTCAGCTTTTTGATACTATAGAAGAGGTTGTTGAAAGAAGCGATTGCCTGGTTGTACTTTCGCCCGACAATCCCGAAATGCACGAGGAACTTTGTGAAATTCCGCTGAAATCGGGCAAGTATACATATGTGGATAAAACTTTTGCTCCGGACAGGGAAACAGCTGAAAGAATTTTCGGATATGCTCAAAAGCACGGAACAAAAATATATTCAAGCTCGGCTTTAAGGTTTGCAGCAGAACTCAGCACCATCGACAAAAAAGCAATAAAAGTCCTGTACACCAAAGGCCCCGGTACCTTTGATATTTATTCAATACATCAGATTGAGCCTATAGTTGCACTTATGGAAACTCCTGCAAAAAGGGTTATGTTTACCGGAAAGGAAAACCACCCCGCAATGGTTATTGAGTTTGCAGACGGCAGAACTGCTCATATGTTCCAGACAGGTGCATCCGGCTTTGAAGTAACTGTGGACGATGAAGCAAATGTGGGTGCAGTTTACAAAATTGAAGGGGATTTTTTTGCTGAATTCATCAAGGCTATGCTTAGTTTTTTTGAAACAGGAAAAACACCGGTAAGCCCTGAGCAGACCGTTGATGTTATGGGGATAATTGAAGCGGGCAAAAAGGCAATGAAAAATCCGTTTGAATGGGTGGAGGCATAAAAATGAAATATAAATTATACGGTGACGGTGTTCACAGCGATTTGCCTGCAATTCAGGAAATGCTTGACAGCGGAATGTCGCTTGTGTATCTGCCGGTGCCTGAAAAAAATTATTTGATAGACGGAACAATTTTTATTCATTCAAATCAGGAACTGAGGCTTGACCGCTATACCGTAATTCGTCTGGCGGATGGCAGTAATTGTTCAATGCTGGAGGATGCAGGGGATACAACATGGAACGGAAATGTTACCGTTAACGGCGGTGTATGGGATATGAACGGACCGGGTCAGGCACCTAATCCATGGCATTTTCCCACTATTGAAGGCAACCTTGAGAAACAAAAAAGCTACGATAAAAACTCTGATTATAAGGTTAAGGCATACACGGGCTTTTGCTTCAGACTTTATAAGGTGAAAGGGCTTACTTTCAGCAATTTAACAATTGCAAATCCGGTAACCTACGGACTGCAGATAGCATATACCGAAAACTTTACCATTGAAAACCTTGTTTTTGATTATAAGTACGGTACACCAAAGCTTTGGAATTTAGATGGTGTTCATGTGGAGGGACATTGCAAAAACGGACTTATACGAAATCTTAAAGGGGACTGCCATGATGACATGGTGGCAATAACCTCCGATGACGGTTGTTACGGACCTATTGAAAACATTGTGGTAGACGGGGTTTTTGCTGAAAAAAGTCATAGTGCTGTACGGTTGCTTTCCCGAAATCTGCCTGTGAAAAATATACACATAACAAATGTGTTTGGAGGTTACTATGTGTACTGTGTTACTATGAGCAAATACACAAGTGAACCGGGCAAGTCGGGGTTCGAAAACATTACTGTGGACAATGTTTTTGCACATATCTGCGAAGGCACTGTGGATGTGCCGGGCAATCAGTATGCACTTATTGAGATAGGGGACAATATTGAGCTTAAAAACATAAAGCTTCATAATATAGTACGTAATGAGGAAAGATGCGCAAACCCCACGGTAAGTATAGGTGTCAATACGAAAATTAATAATCTTTCGGTTATGAACTGTACTCAGACAAATAAAACAGGAAAGCCTATAAGCTTTATACGAAATGAAGGAACAATAGAAACACTTTCGTTTTTTAATAACTGTTGTAACGATGATGAAGAAATTACCGGTAATGGAAAAGTGCTGAATATGATATAGCAAAAAAAGAGATTTATGCGTTGCATAAATCTCTTTTTCTTATTTTATCTCAGTACAGGCATTTCACAGCCAAGTATTTCACAGAAAAGTTCCCATGCGTCCTCTTTTCCTTCTCCTGTTTCGGAGGAAAAAGGAATGAGAAAATCTTCTTCTGTAAAATGAAGGGTATCGGCTATGAGCTGAAAATTCTCCTCCGCCTGTTTTTTTGAAATTTTGTCAATCTTTGTTGCAACAACAACAAGGTAGCCGAAACGGTAACGAATCCAGTCTGCCATCTGTACATCGTCCTTCGAGGGCTTGTGACGGCTGTCCACAAGAAGTACCGCCTGCTTTAAAGGCTCGCGGGTGTTAAGGTAGGTATCCATCATTTTGCCCCACCGTTGCTGCTCGGCTTTTGAAACCGCCGCATAACCGTAACCTGGTAAATCCACAAAATAAATTTCATTGTCAATGTTAAAAAAGTTTATCTGTGCGGTTTTACCGGGCTTGCCGCTGGTACGGGCAAGGCTCTTTCTGCCTACCATTTTGTTGAGAAAAGAGGATTTTCCTACATTTGACCTGCCTGCAAAGGCTATTTCCGGGCGGTTACCCGAGGGGTACTGCTTAGGGCTTACTGCGGAAACCTCAATTGATAAGTTGTTTAAATTCATAAAATCATCTCCCGTTGTGGGGTTATATTCTGTTGCTTATTTCCTTCTGTTTGGGTGCCTGAGGGCGGATAGCGGCTGAAACAGAAGAAAAATCGCTGTAGGAGGGGACTTTGCAAAGTGCAACATCAAAAACTTCTTTTACAGATGTTACATCAACAAAGTTTATTTCGTTGCGGATATGACCGGGAATTTCCTCTAAATCCTTCACATTTTCGTGAGGAATAATAATTGTGCGGATTCCACTGCGATATGCCGCAATGGATTTCTCTTTAAGTCCGCCTATGGGCAGGACCCTGCCTCTCAGGGTAATTTCTCCGGTCATTGCAACATCGTGACGGACGGGATATCCTGAAAGTGCAGAAACAAGTGCTGTTGCAATGGTGATGCCTGCGGATGGTCCGTCCTTGGGAGTTGCTCCTTCAGGAACATGGATGTGAATGTCGCAGGTTTTGTAGAAATCTGAAGGTATTTTATAATCACCGCATTTTGAACGGATATAGCTTATTGCCGCCATTGCGGATTCCTTCATAACATCACCAAGACTGCCGGTAAGCTCAATTTTGCCTGTGCCGGGCATAATGTTAACCTCAATGTCAAGAGTATCACCGCCTACCGCTGTCCATGCAAGACCGGTTGAAATACCTACCTGAGGCTCTTTTTTCATCGCGTCGTAGGTGAAACGGTGGCTGCCCAGGAAGGTTTCAAGGTTTTTGTCTGTTACCGAAACAGATTTTCTGCCCTCGGTTACTATTTTTCTTGCGGCTTTACGGCATATTCTGCCGATTTCACGCTCTAAGCTTCGTACACCGGCTTCCCGGGTGTAGTAGTTTATAATATCGTGTAATGCCTCGTCGGTGAATTTTACCGCGGATTTTGTAAGACCGTACAATTTCAGCTGTTTGGGTACAAGATGACGCTTTGCAATGTTGAACTTCTCATCTTCAATATATCCCGAAAGCTCAATAATTTCCATACGGTCAAGCAAGGGACGGGGAATGGTATCAAGCTGATTTGCCGTAGTAAGGAAGGTTACACGGCTCAGGTCAAAGGGAACCTCCATGTAATTGTCACGGAATGCGGAATTCTGTTCACCGTCAAGTACCTCAAGCATCGCAGCGGAAGGGTCGCCGTGAACACCTGATGCAAGTTTGTCTATTTCATCAAAAAGCATCAGGGGATTGTTGCTTCCTGCCTGCTTGAGTGCAGTAATTATTCTGCCGGGCATTGAACCTAAATAGGTTCTTCTGTGACCGCGGATTTCCGATTCGTCGTGGACACCGCCAAGAGAAATCCGTACATAATTTTTGTTCATTGCAGAAGCAATAGACTTTGCAATGGAGGTTTTACCCACACCGGGAGGGCCTACAAGACAGAGAATGGGGGCTTTTGCATCTGTGGAAAGCTTGCGCACCGCAAGATATTCCATAATTCGTTCTTTTACCTTTTCCAGACCATAATGGTCATCCTCGAGAATTTTTTCGGCTTGTGCAAGGTCAAAGGAATCCTCCGTGGATTTGTTCCATGGAAGGTCGCAAACCCAGTCGAGATAGTTGCGGATAACCGTTCCTTCACCCATGCCGGGAGGGGTTTTGTAAAGGCGGTCAAGCTCTTTTTCTACCTTGTTGAAAACCTCTTCAGGAAGGTCAAGCTTTGCAAACTTTTCACGGTAATCGCTTATTTCTGCACCAATACCATCCTTGTCGCCAAGCTCCTCCTGAATTATCTGCAGTTGCTCACGGAGATAATAATCACGCTGATTTTTTTCCATTGAAGCTTTAACCTTTGAATCAATTTCGTTTTCAATTTTCACAAGCTCGAGCTCACGGGCAATAACAAAAAGAAGCTGTTCAAGTCGCTCTATAGGGTCAAGACGGTCAAGAATGCTTTGCTTGTCCTCAACGGAAATGTCCATGTTGCCGGCAAGTAAATCGGTTATTCTGCCGGGATCCTCGGAAATGATTACAGAAGCCATAGCATCAGGGATGGCTTTGTTTTCAAGCTCGAAATATTTTTCGCACATATCTTTAAGCTTACGCATAAGGGCCTCTGTATGGTCGTCAATGAAATCTACACTAAGAGGCTTGTGCTCAAGTACATCCGCAACAGAAAAATCCTCACCGGTCATTTTCACAAGCTCGGCACGGCTTACGCCTTCAACCATAACCCGCATGGTTCCGCCCTGAGTATGCATTACATGGGAAATTTTTGCAATTGTACCCATGGTGTAAAGCTGTTCAATGGTTGGGTCTTTTACCTCGTCATTGTGCTGAGTAACAAGAAAAACAAGCTGGTTTCCCTCTGTTGCCGCCTCTAAGGCCTTTATTGATTTTTGTCTGCCTACATCAAAATGCAGAATCATATAAGGAAGCACCACAAGTCCCCGGAGGGGAATCATAGGCAATGTCAGTCTTTTTTTGTTTATCATAGGGGAATAGTATCCTTTCTTGGGTTTTATCGTATGTAATAATTATACTATTAAATCGGTTAAAATGCAATAGTGGGTTGTTGGTAATCAGAATGTGTCGTAGGGAGAATCGTAAAATACCTGCTCCAGCACAAGTCCCTGGGGAGGGGCTGTCATACCGGCGCGTTTGCGGTCAAGTGAGGCAAGTATCTCCGGCATATCAAGATAGTTGAGCGTTCCGGAACCCATAAAAACAAGAGTCCCGCAGATTATTCTCACCATATTGTAAAGGTATCCGTCAGCATGAAGAGTGAAACGGATAATATCACCATCTTTGTCTGCTGTGATGTTGTACATATTTTTCACATAAACTCTTGGAACATCGTCCTGAGCCATAAAGGTGCGGAAATCATGCTGGCCAATAAGACAGGAAGCGGCATATTTCACCTTTTCCATGTCAATTTTTTGTGGATAATGCCAGGCACGGTTGTACATAAATGCATCTGAATGAGGGGCATTTATAACCGTGTAGGAATAAATTTTGGATTTTGCTTTGTACTGAGCGTGAAAATCCTCGTCAACATCTTCTGCCTGAATTGCACGGATATCCGGCGGAAGGCAGGTGTTAAGCGCAAACGGGATTTTTTCTGCAGGCATACGGGCATTAGTGTTAAAGCTGCAAACATAGCCTCGTGCGTGTACTCCCGCATCGGTACGGCTGCAACCGTGAACAATAACTCTTTCTTCGTTAAATATTTTAGAAAGAGCTTCTTCTACCACCTGCTGAACAGTAATAACATTTTTCTGCATTTGCCAGCCATGGTAATTTGTACCGTCGTACATAAGCTTTAGTTTTATGTTTCTCATAAACTGATTACTCCGTTAAAAAGGTTAATAAAATAGGGTGAAAGGTCAAAAAGACCTGCCACAATGCACAGAGAGGCAAAAACAAAAAACAGCAGGAATGCAAAATAATCAACCTTTGCAAGCTTAAGCTGCTTAAGCTTTGTTCTGCCTTCACCACCGTGATAGCCTCTGCATTCCATTGCAAGGGCAAGCTCATCCGCACGACGGAAGGAACTTACAAAAAGCGGAATTAAAAGAGGTATCATGGCTTTTGCTTTTTTTATGAGACCGCCGGTGTCAAAATCCGCACCGCGGGCTGTCTGAGCCTTTATTATTTTATCGGTTTCTTCGATAATTGTGGGAATAAACCGAAGAGCAATTGTCATCATCATGGCAAGCTCGTGGGCAGGAAATTTTATTTTCTCCAAAGGCTTTAAAAGGCGTTCAATACCATCGGTCAGCACAATGGGGGAGGTTGTGTAGGTGAGCAGAGAAGAACCGCCCACCAGAAGAATAATCCGTAATGACATAATGATGGTAGTGTAAATACCTTCAAGACTTATGTGAAACCATCCGTATCTGAAAAGATAGGTTCCGTCAGTCATAAAAATGTTAAGTACCGCTGTGAAAATTACAAAAAAGTACAGCGGCTTTATGCTTTTTAAAATAAATTTAACCGGAATTCCCGAAACCTTAAGCACAATAAGCATAAGTACAGCAACAAGCACAAAAGCAGAAATATTGCTTATGAAAAAAAGGCTTATCATATACAAAAGGGTGAGAATTATTTTTGTTCTCGGGTCCATTCTGTGCAGGGGAGAATTCCCCGGCAGAAACTGACCCAAAGTGATGTCTGTTATCATTTTTCCAATCCTTTCAGACTTGTGATTGCTTCAAAAGCACGGTCCGTTGTGTAAATATCCTGAGGTATGGGATATCCCATTTCTCGAAGTCGTTGTGCAAGTAAGGTTATCTGTGGAACAGCAAGGTTCATTTTGTTAAGCTCTTCACCGCGGGAGAAAACCTGGTTTACGGTACCCTCCATGGCAACTGTTCCGTCTTTCATTACAACAACACGGTCGCAAACCTTTGCCACATCCTCCATACTGTGGGAGACAAGAATAACCGTTAACCCCTGCTCCTTGTGAAGGCGGGAGATATTGCTGAGCATTTCGTCACGACCTTTGGGGTCCAGACCGGCAGTAGGCTCGTCCAGAATCAGTACCTTGGGGCGCATTGCAAGAATGCCTGCAATAGCAACACGGCGTTTCTGACCGCCTGAAAGCTCAAAGGGGGATTTATCCAGCAATTCCGCAGATATTCCCACATAGCCGATTGCCTCGGTTATGCGTTCGTCAATTTCCGCATCGGAAAGCCCCATGTTTTTGGGACCGTAACTGATATCCCCTCTTACAGTTTCGTCAAAAAGCTGATATTCGGGATACTGAAACACAAGCCCTACATCAAAACGGAGCTGGCGGAGAGAGGCTTTGCTTTCAAATATGTCTTTGCCGTCTGCATATATTTTCCCTTCGGTTGGCTTTAAAAGCCCGTTGAGATGCTGAATTAAAGTGGATTTACCTGAACCGGTATGACCTATAAGCCCTACAAAGCTACCGCTTTTTATTTCAAGGTTCACATTGTGCAGAGCCGTGTGGGAAAGAGGAGAACCGGGCATATATATATGAGAAAGATTTTCTATTTTAATATCCATTTTTTTTCACCGTTATTGTTTGTATTTTTCAGGGTCGCCAAGAACGCGACGAAGCTCCAGAGCACATTCTTCAACATCAAGCTGATTGAATTTAATGTCCATACCTTCACGACGCAACCGGTAAAGCAGGTCGGTTACCTGGGGAACATCCAGACCAAGCTCTTTTAAAAGGGTTACATTGGCAAATGCCATACGGGGAGAATCGTCCACAAGAACCTTGCCGTGGTCAATAACCACAACACGGTCTGCCTGAGCCGCCTCGTCCATATAGTGGGTTATAAGCAGACAGGTGATTCCGTGGTCGCGGTTAAGGGTTTTTATGGCACTGAGAACCTCTCGCCTGCCGCTTGGGTCAAGCATTGCAGTGGGCTCGTCAAAAACAATGTATTTGGGACGCATTGCAATAATGCCTGCAATGGCGATGCGCTGCTTCTGACCTCCTGAAAGGTTGTGGGGTGCGGTATCGCGTTTATGGTACATTCCCACGGTTTCAAGGGCAAAATCAACGCGTTTGCGGATTTCGTCGGGCGGAGTGCCCAGGTTTTCAGGTCCGAAAGCCACATCCTCCTCCACTACGGAAGCAACTATCTGGTTGTCGGGATTCTGAAAAACCATACCCACGGTTTTGCGAAGGGTAGAAAGCATTTCATCGTCGGAGGTATCAATACCGTCCACATATACCTTTCCGCCGCTTGGCAGAAGAATACCGTTCAGATGCTTTGCCAGGGTGGATTTTCCTGAACCGTTGTGACCCAGTACCGCTACAAATTCACCCTCGTTTACGGTAAGGTCAATTCCTTTAAGAGCAGGAAAATCCTGACCGTCATATTGAAATGTAAGGTTGTTAATCTTAATCAATTACTATTCCTCCGAATACCATCTTGAGGTTGCACCGCAAGGGAGAATAAGTCCCGATGCGGTTATGGGAAGACCGATTTCTTCCGAAACAGCCACTCCGCCATATTTCTTTTTAAGGGTAAGTGAAAGTATGTTTGAAACAACAATGGGGGAAATACCTGTTGTATAGGAGTTTATCATAAAGAACAGAGGCTTGTCCGAAAGTATTTTCATACAGCTTTCAATGAGCTTGAACAGCTCGTCCTCAAATTTCCATACCTCACCGCCCGGGCCTCTTCCGTAGGAAGGCGGGTCCATAATTATGGCATCGTATTTTCTGCCGCGGCGTTCTTCGCGGGCAACAAATTTTTGAACATCATCCACAATAAAGCGGACAAATCTGTCCTCGAGTCCGCTTGATGCAATGTTTTCCTTTGCCTGAGCCACCATGCCCTTTGCCGCATCAACGTGCACAACCTCTTCTGCACCGGCAAAAGCCGCTGCAACAGTTGCGCCGCCGGTGTACGCAAACAGGTTAAGTACCTTTACAGGTCTGTTTACGGAGCGGATTTTGTTTATTATGAAATCCCAGTTGGTGCCCTGCTCAGGAAACAATCCTGTGTGCTTGAAGCCCATAGGCTTTATGTTAAAGGTTAATTTATCGTAATTCACCTGCCAGCCTTCGGGAATGGAATTGCGGTATTCCCAATGACCGCCGCCTTCGTTACTGCGTATGTACCTCGCATCAGCTTTTTTCCAAAGGTCGGGACGGGCTTTTTCGTTCCATATAACCTGGGGGTCGGGTCTGCAAAGAATAATATCTCCCCAACGCTCAAGCTTTTCACCGCTGCCGGCATCTATAACTTCAAAGTCCTGCCATCTGTCTGTAAGCCACATTTTTATCGCCTGCCTTAAAATGCATAAAATTATTCTATTATATTATAACACAATTTTCCGTCAAGGTCAAGGAATATGGGAAATTTTATGGGTTAATATTGACTTTGAAAGTAAAATGTGATATCATTATAAATGCCAAACATTAATTCAACATAAACTGAGGGTGAACTCTATATTTTTATATAGGGGCTTTTTCCCTATGCTTCTGTAACCGCTTTGTGTTATTTGTTAAAAATGCAAACTCACTAGGCGGTTATAGGAGTTTATCCTTAGTTGTTGAAAATGTTTGGCGACAGTGTGAGCTTGCGTTTTTGTGCGTCAGCTCATGCTGGCGCATTTTTTATTGCATAAGGGGGTGAGTTTTTGGACAAGTCGTTTGATTTGACTGTAAAGCGACCGCAGGTTTTGTTGTTTGGTAATGGATTGGTACGGGTAAAAAGTTGGGAAAAAGTTATAAACGATTTGAAGGATGAAGAAAAAAGTATAAATGCTGAAATTGAAAATATTCCTTATCCTTTGCTAAGCGATATTAAACTGGCAAAAGATGATAGTAAAAGGTGGTCAAGATACGATGCGTATTTCAATCGTACAGGAGACGAAAACCACTATCCGTATGCAGATAGCTATCCTAATGTTGAACTTATAGCAGCGATAGATTTTGATGCATATTTAACCACAAATTACACATATGAACTTGAAAATACATTACATCCGGGATATTCAAAATTAAAGAGAAAAGTGTCTCTAGCCAAAACCAATGTAGGAAAAAAAGACACTCGCATATTGATTAATACATATAACTCTCTGTGCAATAACAAAAGGGAAATATGGCATATTCATGGGGAAATACGCAACAAGTCATCTTTGATATTTACACAGAATGATTACGGAAGACTTATTGGAAAGATTACAGAAGCTAATAGAAAAGCAGGAAATAAGTATGCGGATAATAAAAAGGATTTTCGTGCTGATTCGTGGACGGATTACTTTATTGCGGCGGATATTTATATTTTAGGCTTTGGTATGAGTTTCTTCGAAATTGATTTGTGGTGGTTGCTGATACGGAGATTAAGAGAAAAGTCGGGTCATGGAAAAATTTACTTTTATGAGCTCTATGACGAGAAAGAAAAGGAGAAGTATAAGACATTAAAAGCTTTAAAAGTGGATGTTGAACATTTGGGAACGAATGAAATAAGTGATTTGACTTATGAGGACTTTTACAAAAAAGCCTTGAAAGATATAAAAAAGAAAATGGAGGAAGGAAAATGAAAAAAGTTTTAAGTTTTATGCTGACGTTGTTTCTGATGATTACAATGTTTGTGGTAGTGCCGGCACAGGTAAGTGCTGCAACAGAGGGGTATTATACCTATACAGTTTCAAACGGTGAGGCAACAATAACCGATTGCGACACTTCTATAAGCGGTGATGTTACAATACCCTCAACTCTTGGAGGTTATCCGGTAACAAGTATAGGTTCTACTGCATTTTATAATTGCAGTAGCCTGACAAGTATAGAAATATCGGATAGTGTGACGAGCATAGGTTCTTCTGCATTTAACGGATGCAGCAGCCTTACAAGTATAGATATACCGGATAGTGTAACAAGCATAGGTGTTTATGCGTTTTATAAAACAGGATATTATAATGATTCATCTAATTGGCAAAATAGCTGTTTATACATTAATAACTATTTAATTAACGCTGAAAGAGTTATTACTTCTTGTAAAATAAAGGACGGAACTTCATTAATAGCTGATTTTGCGTTTGAATATTGTTCCGGACTTACAAGTATAGACATACCGGATAGCGTAACAAGTATAGGTGATTCTGCGTTTAGAAATTGCTCCAGCCTTACAAGTATAAACATACCGGATAGTGTAACAAGCATAGGCAATTTTGCGTTTTACTGGTGTTCCAGACTTACAAGTATAGACATACCGGATAGTGTAACAAGCATAGGAAATAAGGCGTTTTATCATTGCTACAGCCTTACAAGTATAGACATACCGGATAGTGTAACAAGTATAGGTGATTCTGCGTTTTCTTATTGTGACAGCCTTTTGAACATTAATGTAAGTGATAATAATGTTTGTTGTTCTTCGCAGGATGGTGTACTGTTTGATAAAAACAAATCGGAAATCATCTGTTATCCAAGTGGCAAAAGTGGTTCCTATACAATCCCGGATAGTGTAACAAGTATAGGTGATTCTGCGTTTTACTTCTGTTCCAGCCTTACAAGTATAGACATACCGGATAGTGTAACAAGCATAGGTGATTCTGCGTTTTATTTCTGTTCCAGCCTTACAAGTATAGACATACCGGATAGCGTGACAAGCATAGGCAATTCTGCGTTTGAAAGTTGTTCCAGACTTAAAAGTATAGACATACCGGATAGTGTAACAAGCATAAGTGATTATGCATTTGGAAATTGCACCAGCCTTACAAGTATAGACATACCGGATAGTGTAACAAGCATAGGCAATTCTGCGTTTTATCATTGCTACAGCCTTACAAGTATAGACATACCGGATAGTGTAACAAGCATAGGAAATTATGCGTTTCATAATTGCTACAGACTTACAAGTATAGTTATACCGGACAGTGTAACAAGCATAGAGGATTATGCGTTTAATTATTGTAAAAGCTTGAAGAATGTATTTTATCTTGGCACAAAAGAACAATGGAATCAAATTACAATTGGTACATCCAATGATTACCTTAAAAACGCCAACATTATCTTTATGGGCAATATTGCAGTTGAGGGAGTTGAATTGAGCGAAAATGAGGTATCAATTAATATTGGTGAAACTGCAACAATTACTTCAAATGTTTTCCCTGCTGATGCTACCAACCAAAATGTAACGTGGGAGTCTTCGGATGAAACGGTTGCTACTGTTGAAAATGGTATTATAACAGCTGTTGGTGAAGGAAAAGCAACAATTACGGTTACAACCGAGGATGGGGGATTTTCGGATTCTTGCGAAGTGGATGTTAAACTTGCCGGTAAGTGTGGGGATAATCTTACATGGGATTTGACGGATGGAGTGCTTACAATCAGCGGTGAAGGTGATATGTATACATGGCGCTATGACGAAGTTCCGTGGTTTAGCTATACAATTGATATAACTGAATTAAAGATTAATGAGGGTGTAACGGGACTGTCTGATTTTGCATTCGAAGTCTGCAATATTACTGATTTGGTTATTCCTGATAGTGTAACCCAACTGGGATACTCGGTATTTGGATACTGTGAAAACCTTAAAAATGTTGTGATTGGTAAAGGTATAACAGAAATTCCTTTTGATACATTTACTTGTTGTAATGCTCTTGAAAAAATAGTAATTCCCAATAACGTAACGAGTATTGTAGGCGCATTTAATTGTTGTGAAAAACTTACTGAGGTAACTATACCAAACACTGTAACAAATATAGGGAATTCAGCTTTTGCATATTGTCCTGGACTTACAAGTATGGTAATACCTGACAGTGTGGAATTTTTGGGAGAGCGGGTATTTGTGGATTGTGTAAACCTTACCGATATAACAATTCCGAATAGTGTAACAAGTATAGGGGATTATGCATTTAGCAATTGTGAAAGCTTAAAGAATGTATTTTATCTTGGTACAGAAGAACAATGGAATCAAATTCAAATTGGTACATCCAATGATTACCTCAAAAACGCTACCATCTATTGCGGCATCGCCCAGGCAAACGGCAACACTTATGCTTCTCTTGCAGAGGCAGTTGAAGCGGCAGAGTCCGGCTCGGTGGTTACCCTTCAGGCGGATGCTTCGGGGAAGGGTATTGTAGTAGACAAGGATATAACAATTGACCTTGGCGGACACACATACACTTTTACGGAAGGAGTAGGCTCTACAGGGACAGAATCCAACGGATTTCAGATACTTAAAAATAATAATGTAGAAATTAAAAATGGTACACTTAATGTAGCAACGGAAAGTAAGGACAAGTTCTATACGGTTATTCAGAACTACGCAAACCTTACCCTTACAAATGTGACCCTTGACGGTACAAACCTTGATAAGTGGTCACTTACAGACGGTGATTCCTATGTTCTTTCCAACAACAGCGGTAATGTGGAGCTGAACGGTGAAACAAATATTATCGCTAACGATGATGGTGACAAGGCATTTGCTTTTGATGTATGCTATAACAAATACTATGAGGCTCCTGTTGTGACAGTCAACACAACAGGAAAAATCCGGGGCAACATTGAAGTAAGCGAGGAAATTGCAGATAATATTACAATAACAGACGGTATTTACACAACGGATGTTACAGCATATTGCCGTGATGATTTAAGAGCAGTTCTGAAGGATGACGGTACATACGGCATTGCTACCGCATACATCATTGAAGCGGAGGGCGAGCTTTACAAAAACCTTAAAGATGCTTTTGAAAGCATTGAAACAGCAGGTACAGTAAAGCTGCTTGATAATGTTGATATAACAGGCTCTGTGACTGTTGAAAAAGGCAAGGATATAACAATTGACCTTAACGGCTATACACTTTCCGGTGTTGATACAACCACAAAGAATTTTGGTTTAATAAACAACAATGGTACACTTACAATTAACGATACAGCCGGTGAAGGTGCAATGGTGCTTACCGCTACTGTAAACAGCGGTTGGAACAGATATTCCGCGGTAATATCCAACAACCCCGGTGGTGTGCTTGTTGTAAACGGCGGAAGAATTGAACATCTTGGCGGAACAGATATGGCTTACGGTATTGATGCGCTTACAAACAGCAACATTGCTCCCGTTGAAACAACCATTAACGGCGGTGTAATAAAATCTACATACCGCGGAATAAGACAGTTCCTTAATTCCACAGCTACCCTGAACAAGCTTACCATAAACGGTGGTGTTGTTGAAGGT
>JAZQCS010000011.1:0-2441 GCA_045546415.1 Clostridia bacterium
ATTTCTCCGGTGAGGTGCTTTACAAGGGCAGATTTACAAAAACAGAGGGCTACAATGTCCTTGACCTTGGTACTGTTGGCGAAACCGCAGAGGTGAAGCTTAACGGTGAGCCTGTTGGTGTAAGAGTTAACGCCCCCTATAAGTTTGACATTTCCTCCGCAAAGGACGGGGAAAACCAGCTTGAAATTCTTGTGCGCTCCAATCCCGGTCACTTTCGCAGAGACAGACTTTCCTCCTTCATATGGATTCCCCCTACGGGTATTATTGGTGATATTTCACTTTGTAAGTATTAGGGTGGCAACAGCTATCGGAACCACGCCTTAAACGGCGGAATTCCCGGGAATTTCATCTGTTTCTGGTTCGGATAACTTCTGTCACCCCGCACGAAAGCCCTGTCAGGAAAAAACCCTGACAGGGCTTCTTATAAATATCCCCATAAGAAATTATTGACAAATAACCGCTTTTATGGTAAAATAATGAGTATAACAAATTTATATAAACGGAAAGAGGATATGAAAAATGTTAGATATTCGTTTTGTTAAAGAAAATCCCGAACTGGTAAAGGAAAGCATCCGCAAAAAGTTCAAGGATTCCAAGCTTCCTCTTGTTGATGAGGCTATTGCCCTTTATGACGAAAAGCGTGATGTTACCAACCGCGCAAGTGAGCTTCGTGCGAACCGCAACAAGCTCAGCAAACAGATTGGTGCCCTTATGGGTCAGGGCAAACGCGAAGAAGCTGAAGAAACCAAAAAGCTTGTTAATGCTCAGGCGGATGAGCTTAAAACCCTTGAAGCACGCGAAGGTGAGCTTGAAGCACAGCTTAAGGAAGTTATGATGAAAATTCCCAACATTGTTGACGCTTCCGTTCCCGTTGGTAAAAACGATGAGGAAAATGTTGAGGTTGAATGCTTTGGCGAAAAAACCGTTCCGGATTTTGAAATCCCTTACCACACCGACATTATGACTCATTTCTGCGGCATTGACAAAGAAGCTGCCGGCAGAGTAGCAGGTGAAGGCTTCTATTATCTTATGGGAGATATTGCCCGTCTTCACAGCGCTGTTCTTTCCTATGCGAGAGATTTTATGATTGACAAGGGCTTTACCTATTGCATTCCGCCCTTTATGATTCGTTCAAATGTTGTAACCGGTGTTATGAGCTTTGAGGAAATGGACGCAATGATGTACAAAATTGAAGGTGAGGATTTGTACCTTATCGGCACAAGTGAACACTCCATGATTGGTAAATTCATTGATACCATCACTCCCGAAACAGCTCTTCCCCTTACACTTACAAGCTATTCTCCCTGTTTCCGTAAGGAAAAGGGTGCTCATGGCATTGAGGAACGCGGCATTTACAGAATTCACCAGTTTGAAAAACAGGAAATGATTGTTATCTGTAAGCCTGAGGAAAGCATGGAATGGTTCCATAAAATGTGGAGCTACAGCGTTGAGCTGTTCCGTTCTATGGATATTCCCGTGCGTACTCTTGAGTGCTGTACCGGTGACCTTGCTGACCTTAAGGTGAAATCCTACGATGTTGAAGCATGGTCTCCCAAGCAGCAGAAATACTTCGAGGTATGCTCCTGTTCCAACCTTGGCGATGCTCAGGCACGAAGACTCGGAATCCGTGTTAAATCCGACGATGGTAAGAAGTATCTCGCCCACACCCTCAACAATACAGTTGTTGCTCCTCCCAGAATGCTTATTGCTTTCCTTGAAAACAACCTTGAGTTCGACGGAGAAAAGTACAGTGTAAGAATTCCCGAAGCTTTAAGACCTTATATGGGCGGTATGGAAAGAATCGTTGAAAAATGATGAAGTAAAACGGTGTAGCAAAAGCTACACCGTTTTTATATTCATAAGCTAAACATATAATCTTTTATTTTCATTCCGGTCGCGGTTTTAAATGCTGTTCTGAAATATTTTACATCCGAAAAGCCGCATTTTCCGGCAATTTCCTTTTGTGAGAAATACCTTGATTCCAGAAGCTTCTTTGCTTCCTCTATTCGTCGCTCATTGAGATATTGCTTGGGAGATTTCCCTGTATGCTTTTTAAACTTTCTTCTCAGAAAAGTTTCACTGATATAAAGAGCTTCTGATATCTCTTCGGTACGAAAATCAGCATTGTTAAAATTCTGCTCGATTATATCTATCGCTTTTGCAACATCCATATCGGTGTTATTTGAAAGCATCATTCCTTCCCTTGTTAGTTCTGATAAAATTTCATAAAACAGCGATGCTGCTTTATATCTGTATCCGATTTCTTTCGCGCTCCAAATCATTTCCGCTTTTTCAAAAAGAGTTCTGTGTTTTTCAGTGTCCTTACTTTCGAATACAACTATTTCGTTTTTTACGGGAAAAGACTCATTAAAATGAAATACTATAAGTTCATCCTTTTCACAAGTTCTTTTGTATTCTGCCCCCATAGGCACATAACATAT
>JAZQCS010000012.1:0-11120 GCA_045546415.1 Clostridia bacterium
AGCTTACCATAAACGGTGGTGTTGTTGAAGGTGAAAACAAGGCTATATTCTTCCATGACCCCAGCGTAAAAGCTAACGTAGGTGAGCTTACCGTTGGAGAAGATGCGGAACTAAAGGGCGGAGTATATCTGTTTGTAACCGAAGGTTCAACAGAGTGGCCTGTTAATGTGAACATTAGTGCAAATGCAGCAGACGAAGTAACAAGCAAAAATGTTCCTGAAGGTTACGGAGTTGTCGAAGAAGATGGTGTTTATACCGTAGCGGATGGCGTTTGTACAATAACCTTTATTGCAGATGGTGAGGTTATATCTGAAAAGGTTTACAGAATTGGTGCAGAGGTAGAAGTTCCTGAGGCACCTGTAAAGGGCGGTTATATATTTATCGGTTGGGATAGTGAGATTGTTCCGGCAAACGGAAACGCAACCTATACTGCGCAGTACGAAGTTCTTGTTCAGAATGAGTACCCGTTCAAGGATATTCTTACACTTCGTACAGGTGGAGTAAACTATGACAAAGTGAAAAAACAGATTACGGTTGATTTGGACAGATATCAGCTTAATATGGCATCTTCAACATACAGTTTTGCTATTGTTCCTAACGATGGAGAAACTGTTGAAATTACTTACAACCGTGATAATGGTACAGCGGGTGTATCTACTTTCAAGGCTTATAGTTCTGACAAATATTCCTCATATATGACAGGAGTTAATGCAGAAAACGGCGGAGGTGCATACGGCAAGCTGCCTGTTTATATTATTGACCGAGCTAACGGAACAAGAGTTTATCTGGATATAAAGATAATCCACAGAGACGGTTCAGCAGAAACTTTGACGGCTATTATGCGTCTTAGTGATTTTGCCTCCGAAGGTGATGTGGATATTACAAAGATAAGCGCACTTCGTGCTAATCCTTCAAGCTTTGTGCTTGATAACGAGGCAAAGACCATTTATTACGAAACCTTGCCCGGTGTTACCTCTGCAGGATTTGCTGTAAGTGTTGGCAATGGATTGACAGCTACTACAAGACCAAGAAGAGTTCTTACTGCAAAATCGGGAATGAGCCTTGCTCACGGAGATATCAAAACCGCAGAAAAGGATAATTTTGACCGCTACGTTGTGGCACGCAGAAGTGCAGGCATGACACAGACATATCAGGTTAAGGTGCATGGCGGTGAGGATGGTCTCACATACACATGGTACACCGTAACGGTTGTGTTTAAATAACTATGAAAAAAGGAACATCTTCGGATGTTCCTTTTTGTGTTTGTCAGGGCGGGTCTCTGCGCCCTCCCTTTGCATACCAAACAGGCGATTCGTGAATCGCCCCTACAAGGAGAAATGTAGCGGCGACTAAGGGTTGCTATGGTGTTATATGTTATGCGGGCGACCACATAGGGTCGCCCCTACGGTGGTGCTTGTGGTTTTGGGCGGGTGTACAAAAATGAAAAAATGTAGGGGAGGGTCTCTGCACCCTCCCTTTTTATGTCACAATATTTTTGGTGTCATCCTGAGCCTGCGAAGGACCTCATAATATCCTTTTTTGAGATTCTTCACCTACGGTTCAGAATGACAGGGTGAACAGGAGGTTTGTAGGGGGAGGGTTTCTGTGCCCTCCCTTTTTTATGCAAAGGAACAGGTTTTACAAAAAACAGAAAATTACCCCTTGACAAATAGCAATAAATAATGTATAATGGTATAATGGCATATATCTCCGCCTATGTTAGGATTTTACAACAGCCCTATATATAATAGAAATGAGCCGAAAAATGTCGGATGTCATTTGAAGGGCGGAATGGGTGCGGCTTTGCACCTGAAGGGTATATGCGGTGTTTCGTGAGCGGTTCGCAATAATGTTGCGGAAGCGGTTATCATCAAGACAGTGCGGCGAGCATGGCCGCAAAAGAACCGGTTTTGACGGTTAAGTAATGCTAAATGACAGCAGTGGTGCTGTTAGTATTATATCAGGTGGTTTCGCAGTTTTCGTATTCTGTTGAGGGTGGCACGCGGAATGCAAAATATTACGTGAGGTGAGATTAAATGCAGAAAAAAGCTACAGTTCAACGCCCGAAGCCCGTTAAACTTGGCAAGGCAGACCGTATGACTTTTTCAAAAATTGAAGAAGTTCTGGATATGCCTAATCTTATCGAAGTGCAGAAGGATTCCTATGAATGGTTTTTGAATCAGGGTCTTCGTGAAGTATTCCACGATGTTTCTCCCATTACCGACCACTCAGGTAACCTTTCTCTTGAGTTTTACGACTACCACTTCGACAAAAACTCAAAATACTCGGTTGAAGAATGTAAGGAAAGAGATGCTACTTACTCGGTTGCACTCCGTGTAAATGTGCGTCTTGTAAATCGTGAAACCGGTGAAATCAAAGAGCAGGAGCTGTTTATGGGTGATTTCCCGCTTATGACAGACAGCGGTACATTCATTATAAACGGTGCTGAACGAGTTATTGTCAGCCAGCTTGTTCGTTCTCCCGGTGCTTATTATTCCTACAAGTTTGACCGTGCCGGTAAAAAGCTTTATGCGGCTACTGTTATTCCTAACCGTGGTGCATGGCTTGAGTACGAAACCGATTCCAACGACATTTTCTCCGTTAAGGTTGACAAAACCAGAAAAATGCCCATCACAGTGCTTCTTCGTTCACTGGGACTTGGCACAGACGAGGAAATTATCGAAAAGTTCGGTAACGACCCCAAAATTGTTGCTACAATTGAGAAGGACAGCATCAGAAACCACGAGGATGCACTTCTTGAAATTTACAGAAAAATCAGACCCGACGATCCGCCAACAGTTGATACAGCAACAGCTCTTATCGAAGCTTTATTCCACGATCCCAGAAGATACGATTTTGCTAAGGTTGGTCGTTTTAAAATAAATAAAAAGCTTTCTTTTGCCGAAAGAATTGTGGGCACAACTCTTGCAAACCCTGTTGTTGACCCCTTCACAGGTGAAATTCTTGCAGGCAAGGATGATGAAATCACAGAAGAGCTTGCAAACCTTATTCAGGATGCAGGTATCTGCACTCTTGATGTTGTTGTTGAAGGTGAAACCACAAGAGTTGTAACCAACAACACAGTTGCACTTTCAAAGTATTTCCCCGAAGGCTACGACCTTTCCGACCTTGGAATTACCGAAAGAGTTTACAAGCCCATGATGGATGTACTTGCTGATGAATGCGAGGATGCCGACGAGCTTAAAAAGTCGGTAAGAATGAGCCTTGATAACCTTGTTCCCAAATATATCACAAATGATGATATTTTTGCAACAATCGGTTACATCAGCAACTTAGAGCTTGGTCTCGGCAGCGAGGACGATATTGACCATCTTGGAAACAGAAGACTCCGTTGCGTAGGTGAGCTTCTTCAGAACCAGTTCAGAGTTGGTTTTGCGCGTATGGAGAGAAGCGTAAGAGAAAGAATGACAATTCAGGATCTTGATGTTGCTGCTCCCCAGAATCTTATCAATATCCGTCCCGTAGTGGCTACCATTAAGGAATTTTTCGGTTCATCACAGCTTTCTCAGTTCATGGACCAGAACAACCCTCTTGCTGAGCTTACTCATAAGAGAAGACTTTCTGCCCTTGGTCCCGGCGGTCTTTCCCGTGACCGTGCAGGTTTCGAAGTTCGAGATGTTCACCATTCTCACTACAGCAGAATGTGTCCCATTGAATCTCCTGAAGGTCAGAACATTGGTCTTATCAGCTCTCTTGCAACTTATGCGAGAATTAACGAATACGGCTTTATTGAAGCACCCTACAGAAGAGTTGTAGATGGTGTAATTACCAATGAAATTGTGTACATGCCTGCCGATGAGGAAGACAAGTACATTATTGCAACCGCAAGTGAAGAAATCGAAAAGATTGATTCTAAAAATCTTACAGGTGACAATGACAGCGGTTACAGGTTTGTTAACCCCAAGGCTACAGCGCGTGTTAAGGAAGAATTCCGCGAAGTGCCCGTTGAACAGCTTGATTTTATGGATGTATCTCCCAAGCAGTTCGTTTCGGTTGCTACTGCTATGATTCCCTTCCTTGAAAACGATGACGCCAACCGTGCACTTATGGGTTCAAACATGCAGCGTCAGGCTGTTCCGCTTCTTAAACCTGAAAGTCCTATCGTAGGTACAGGTATGGAATACAAGGCTGCCCGCGACTCAGGTACTGTTGTACTTGCCAGAAACGACGGTGTGGTTGAAAAGGTTTCTTCAAGCGAAATCGTTATTAAGCGTAACGACGGTGAAAACGACACATACAAGCTTACAAAGTTCACTCGTTCCAACCAGGGCACATGTATTAACCAGCATCCCATCGTAAGTAAGGGTGATGTTGTAACAAAGGGCGAAACCATTGCAGACGGTCCGGCAACACAGAACGGTGAAATTGCTCTCGGCCGTAACATTCTTATCGGTTTCATGACCTGGGAAGGTTATAACTACGAGGATGCCGTGCTTATAAGTGAAGAACTTGTTAAGGATGATGTGTTCACATCTATCCATATTGAAGAATATGAATCCGAAGCAAGAGATACAAAGCTTGGTCCGGAAGATATTACAAGAGATATTCCCAATGTTGGTGAGGATGCTCTTAAGGACCTTGACGAAAGAGGTATTATCCGCATCGGTGCCGAGGTTCGTCCCGGTGATATTCTTGTAGGTAAAGTTACTCCCAAGGGAGAAACCGAGCTTACCGCAGAAGAAAGACTTCTTCGTGCTATTTTCGGTGAAAAAGCAAGAGAAGTCCGCGACACATCCCTTCGTGTACCTCATGGTGAACAGGGTATTGTTGTTGATGTTAAAATATTTGAACGCTCCAACGGTGACGAAATGGCACCCGGTGTAAACCAGCTTGTTCGTGTTTACATTGCCCAGAGAAGAAAAATCTCTGTTGGTGACAAGGTTTCAGGCCGTCACGGTAACAAGGGTGTTATTTCCCGTATTCTTCCTCAGGAGGATATGCCTTTCCTTGAAGACGGTACTCCTCTTCAGATTGTGCTTAACCCTCTTGGTGTACCTTCCCGAATGAATATCGGTCAGGTGCTTGAAGTTCACTTGGGTTACGCAGCAAAGGCTCTTGGCTGGAAGATTGCAACACCCGTATTCGACGGTGCAAACGAGGCGGACATTGAAGAGTGTCTGGCAAAAGCCGGCTACAACCCCAATGGTAAATCCATAGTCCGCGACGGTAGAACCGGTGAACCCTTCGATAACCCCGTAACAGTAGGTTACATGTATATGCTTAAGCTTCATCACCTTGTTGACGATAAGATTCATGCCCGTTCAACAGGTCCTTACTCACTTGTTACTCAGCAGCCTCTGGGCGGTAAAGCACAGTTCGGCGGACAGAGATTCGGTGAAATGGAAGTTTGGGCACTTGAGGCTTACGGTGCAGCTTATACCCTTCAGGAAATCCTGACAGTTAAGTCTGACGATACTGTTGGCCGTGTTAAAACTTATGAAGCAATTGTCCGTGGTGACAATGTTCCTACTCCCGGTGTTCCTGAATCCTTCAAGGTTCTTATTAAAGAGCTTCAGAGCCTGGCTCTTGATGTTAAGGTGCTTGGTGAGGATGGTCAGGAGGTAGAACTTAAGGAGGATATCGACGATGATGTACCTCAGGCAAGCCGCGAAATCATGGAAAGCCTGTCTCAGCAGAACGAATCTTCTGCTACAGACCTGGAATCCTATGTTTCCGAGGTTAGTGAGGACGATGACGACGATATGTTTGATATCGGCTTCAAGGATGACGATGATTTTGAAGAGCCCGACCATTTCGAGCCTGAAGAAATTGACGAAAGCCTTCTTGAGGTTGAAGAATTGCTTGACGGTCTCTATGTAGATGAAGACGAAGAAATATAAAGGAGGGAGAAGATGGTGAACATGAATGTAGAAAATAAAGTTGAGTTTGATGCTATTCAGGTTGGTCTGGCATCTCCCGAGAAAATCAGGTCAATTTCAAAGGGTGAGGTAAAAAAGCCCGAAACAATAAACTACAGAACCTTAAAGCCTGAAAAAGACGGTCTTTTCTGCGAAAGAATTTTTGGTCCCATGAAGGACTGGGAATGTCATTGCGGTAAATATAAGAGAATCCGTTACAAAGGCATTATCTGTGACCGATGCGGTGTTGAAGTTACACGCGCAAAGGTGCGTCGTGAAAGAATGGGTCATATTGAGCTTGCGGCTCCCGTATCACATATCTGGTACTTTAAGGGAATTCCCAGCAGAATCGGTCTTATGCTTGATATCACTCCCAGAAACCTTGAAAAGGTTCTGTACTTTGCTTCTTACATTGTAATTGACCCCGGCAAAACCGGTCTCGAGAAAAAGGAACTTCTTACCGAAAAGGAATACAGAGAAAATATTGAGTATTACGGTGAAGGTAAGTTCAAGGCAGGTATGGGTGCAGAAGCTATTAAAGAGCTTCTCAAAGAGCTTGACCTTGAAAAAATGTCCGTTGAACTGAGAGAAGAACTCGAAACTGCTCAGGGACAGAAAAAGAGCAAAATTATTAAAAGACTTGATGTTGTTGAATCTTTCAGAATGTCCGGAAACAAGCCTGAATGGATGATTATGGATGTAATTCCCGTAATTCCTCCGGAAATCCGTCCCATGGTTCAGCTTGATGGCGGCAGATTTGCAACATCTGACCTTAATGACCTTTACAGACGAGTTATTAACCGTAACAACCGTCTTAAAAAGCTTCTGACTCTCGGTGCTCCCGACATTATCGTGAGAAACGAAAAGAGAATGCTTCAGGAAGCAGTTGATGCGTTGATTGATAACGGCAGAAGAGGAAAGCCGGTAACAGGCCCCGGAAACCGTCCGCTTAAATCCCTTTCCGATATGCTTAAGGGTAAACAGGGTCGTTTCCGTCAGAACCTTCTTGGTAAGCGTGTTGACTATTCCGGCCGTTCGGTTATCGTTGTAGGTCCCGAACTTAAAATATACCAGTGCGGTCTTCCCAAGGAAATGGCTCTTGAGCTGTTCAAGCCTTTCGTAATGAAAAAGCTTGTAAATGACGGCGGTGCACATAACATTAAAAACGCTAAGAAAAAGGTAGAACGAGCAGACGATACAGTATGGGATGTATTGGCTGAGGTTATCAAGGAGCATCCCGTTCTCCTTAACCGTGCTCCCACTCTTCACAGACTTGGTATTCAGGCTTTTGAACCCATTCTTGTTGAAGGCAGAGCAATTAAGCTTCATCCTCTTGTATGTACAGCGTTTAACGCTGACTTCGACGGTGACCAGATGGCGGTCCATGTTCCTCTTTCACCGGAGGCACAGGCTGAAGCGCGTTTCCTTATTCTTTCTGCAAACAACCTGCTTAAGCCTCAGGACGGTAAACCCGTTACAGTTCCTACACAGGATATGATTCTGGGTTCCTACTATATGACAATTGCCCGCGGCGAAAAGCAGATAGAAGACGCAATGAAAACAGTTGGCAAAGAGTCTGCTGAAATTGTGTTTGAATCTATGGCGGAAGCTGAGGAAGCTCTTTCCAAAGCAGAAATAAGTGCGGATACCATTTTTGAAGTTAAGAAGGGCAGAAAGAAAGTAGTTACCAACATGGTAAGAGAGCATATGCCTGTGTTTGAAAATGTGTTCGAAGCAATCGAAGCTTTTGAGGAGGGCAAAATTGCTGAATATGACGCGGTTTGTGTAAAGGATGTAAACGATGCTTACGGCAAGTTTGACGGTGAAGGCACAGTTACAACCTACAAACACATTACTGCAAAACGCTTTATGAATGTTGACGAAGCAATTCTTGCATATGAAAACAAGGTTATAAAAATCCATGAGCCAATTAAGGTTATTGTTGAAAAGGATGTTGACTCAGAAGGCAATGTGGTTGTTGAAGCAAACGAAAACACACATAAGGAAAAACGCCTTATCAACGCTACTATCGGAAGAATTTTCTTTAACGAAAGTGTTCCTCAGGACCTTGGTTTTGTTGACCGCAGCAATGATGAAACAAAGTTCGACCTTGAAATTACCGAAAAGACAACTAAAAAGTCTCTTGGTAAAATTATTGACAAGTGTATTGCAATTCACGGTATCACCGAAACTGCAGATGTGCTTGATAAAATCAAGGCAAACGGCTTTAAGTTCTCCACACGCGGTGCTCTTACCGTTGGTGTCGCTGATATGGAAATTCCTGCTGCAAAGGCGGGCTATATACAGGCTGCCGAAGAAATGGTAGATAAAATAACCGAATACTACAACCTTGGTATGATGTCCGAAAAAGACCGTTATAACTGCGTTGTTGACACATGGAAAAAGGCTATTGATAACATTACCAATGCACTTATGAACTCCATGGGTGAGTTTAACCCCATCAACATGATGGCAACCTCCGGTGCCCGTGGTAACACAGGTCAGATTCGTCAGCTTGCCGGTATTCGTGGTCTTATGGCGGATACAACAGGTAGAACAGTTGAAATCCCTGTTAAGGCTTCCTTCCGTGAAGGTCTTAATGTTATTGAGTTCTTCATTTCATCTCACGGTGCGAGAAAAGGTCTTGCCGATACCGCTCTTCGTACAGCTGACTCGGGTTATCTTACTCGTCGACTTGTTGATGTCAGCCAGGATGTTATTATCCGTGAGGAAGATTGCGGAACACACGAATTTATCAATATCAAAGCCATTAAGGAAGAAAAACGATCTGAAAGCGGCTCAAGTGACAACACACTTGAATCTCTTCAGGAAAGACTTAAAGGCAGAGTTCCTTTTGAAGATGTAGTAACTGAGGATGGCGAGGTTCTTGCAAGAAAGAATGAGCTTATCGACGCAAAAACTGCAGCTAAGATTGAAAAAGCAGGTATTGAAAGCGTTAAGATTCGTTCTGTAATTACCTGCCGTGCAAAGGTTGGTGTCTGTGCTAAGTGTTACGGTGAAAACCTTGCTCTGGGTCAGCTTGTTAACATCGGTGAATCTGTTGGTATCATTGCAGCTCAATCCATCGGTGAACCCGGTACACAGCTTACAATGAGAACCTTCCACTCCGGTGGTATTGCGGGCGATGATATCACTCAGGGTCTTCCCCGTGTTGAAGAGCTTTTCGAAGCAAGAAAACCCAAGGGTCTTGCAATGATTACAGAGGATAGCGGTAAGGTTGAAATTCTTGATACCAAGAAGGGTAAGGTTATTACTGTTACCAACCAGGAAACCGGTATCAAGACCGATTACAACATTGCTTACGGTGCAACCCTTAAGGTTGAGGATGGTCAGATGGTAGAAAAAGGTCAGGAGCTGACCCGTGGTTCTATCTATCCCGTTGACCTTCTTAGAATTAAAGGTGCAAATGCTGTTCAGGAATACATCGTTCAGGAAGTACAGAAGGTTTACCGCCTTCAGGGTGTTGATATCTGTGACAAGCATATTGAAATTATCATCCGTCAGATGATGAGAAAAGTTAATGTTGAGGATACCGGTGATTCCAACTATCTTCTTGGTGCAATGGTTGAACGAAACGAGTTCAAGCGTACCTGCGAAGAGCTGGAGGCTGCAGGTAAAAGACCTCCCGTTGCCCGTGATGTGCTTCTTGGTATTACCAAGGCTTCACTTGCTACCGATTCCTTCCTTTCTGCAGCATCCTTCCAGGAAACAACGAGAGTTCTTACAGATGCGGCAATTAAAGGTAAAACCGACCCGCTTGTTGGTCTTAAGGAAAATGTTATTATCGGTAAGCTTATACCTGCAGGTACAGGTGTGCCCCGTTATAACGAAATTGGCGTACGCGCAAAGCAGTCTGAAGTAACTGAAGAGGTTTCTGAATAATTCAACAAACAAAATATAAGGTATACCATCGGTTGTCGGAAAACAGCCGGTGGTAATGCCACATTTTGTGGTATTATACAAACAGGAGGTATTTTTATGTTAATGGATGCATATAAAAGAGCCTGGGAAATATTAAAAACAAAACCCATAAAGCTGTGGGGATACAGCTTGCTTGCCATGTTTATTTTGTTTATGGCAGAAATTCTGTTCTGGTCCATCCCGGCTGCAATTCTTGCAGTTGAGCTTTTTGTGATTTGTGCAACCTCATTGATGTTTATAAATGCTCTTACCGGTGGAGAAATAACCTCTGAAGAGTTTTTCGCAGTTATAAAAAAAGAAAATGTTCTTCGTGTTCTTGGCGGTATGGCATGGTATACTCTCTGGACAACCTTATGGATGTTCGTTCCTGTGTACGGTATTTATAAAATTTATACATACAGATTTGTTCCGTACATACTTGTTAAAATGCCGGAGGTTGGTGCTCTTGAAGCCCTCGAAAAGTCAAAGGAAAAAACCGAAGGAAAGGTTCTTAATATGTTCCTTTGTGACCTTTGCTTTATTGCGGCTATAGTTGTTATCTATGTGCTGTTCACCATTCTTGCAGTAGTAACAGCTTTAATACCAATCGTTGGATGGCTTCTTTCTATAGTTATCTTCATTGTCGAAATAGCTTTATGCCTTGCAATATGGCTTGTTGGTCCTGTGTTTGTGGGACTTTATCAGGCATATTTCTTTGAAAGTGAGCTTGAAGTTGCAGCTTTTGAGGTTGAAGAGTAAAAAATAACAATTCCCCCACAATGCCTGTGCATTGTGGGTTTTGTTTTTGTGTAATAATTATGTACAATTGTGTAAAAAAAGCCGATATATTTTGTTGAAAAGGTGGGAAATTTGTGATATAATTGTTGCATACGAAATTTTATTTCATAAAAATTTTAAGAGCTAACGCTCTTTTGTGCTCTTGCGAGCACTGCAACAATTGACGACAATACAAGCTGTCGCTTGTATGTAAAAATGCCCGTGCAAGCATTTTTACTCCTGGTAGAATTGGTATCTGAATTGTTCGCTGATTCTAAAGTTTGATATACAAGGGATAATTTAATCGTATGAATTTGTCGGCGTGAAAACCGCCGATAAAAAGTGCCGATAAACCATTAAATTTTTTGTCCCTGACTTGACAAAATCATATGCGGTCTGTGACCGCAATGAATTGCCTTTGGCATGAATTGAAATCACAGATTTCACGAATTGAGCCTTGTGGCTCATGAATTGCACCTTCGGTGCATTAAGGCAATTCAAATCATGTTGTTTACAACAATTCATGGATGAAATCCAATTCAT
>JAZQCS010000013.1:0-10824 GCA_045546415.1 Clostridia bacterium
AAAGGGTTTGCAAAAAAAAAAAAAAAACCCCTCAAATCCCCTTCCACAGGTGTTTTGAAAGGTTTTGGCTTTTAGTAGCTGAGTAAACCGAATTCTTCAAGAAGTCTGGGTACGCCGCCGTTTGCAAGAAGCTCATAGTAGCCTACGGAGGGTCCGCAGATTATAAGACCGGGCTCTTCCCAGTAACAGCCAATGTCAAGTGCTTCTACAATATCACGAAGAGGCACATAGGTTCTGCCGTTAATTTCCATTGCGGGAGTCTGAAGAGTGCGTTTTTCCTTTTCAACCTGCATAATGTTGCTGTTCATTGTAAGGAATATACGCTTGTCACCGTAGATGGTTATACGCTGGGTTTTCTCGTCCCACTCAACTGTTGCGCCAATGCTTTCGGCAAGGAAACGAACAGGAAGAAGAGTTTTGTCGTTAACAATTACGGGAGCTGTTCCTTCAACAACTGTGTCAATAGGAGTTTTCTGACCGTAAACATAAGCATAAGGGTTGTCAATTGCCATAACAACAAAGCGACGGGTAAGGTGAGGAAGTGTTGTTGCAGGGTCAACGGGCTCGTCACTTACCTGATTTTTAACACTTGCCTCGTCCACATATCGGTAAGCATAGCGGCTGATGGGAGCTGTATCACCGTTTACATAGAAGTCCATAATATCGCCCTGAAGCTGCATATTATCGTTCCATTTGAACTCAATGTCAACCTTTTCGCCAACGCCAAGCACACTCTTGGGGATTTTAATCATCATTTCGTTGCCGGAATAGGTATAATCCACATCTGCAACCTTTTCGAACTTCCAGTCGGTAACATACTTACCGTTCCACTTTTCAAGCACAGCCTTGTTTTCGGTGGGGCTTACACGGTTAAGAATGAAATCATAGCCTTCCCAACCGGTTTTATATTTGCGGTCTGTGTTAATGAACAGTCTCATCCAGCTTTCGTCGGTATGAGGTGTAAGGTCCTCTGCTGTCTGAACATAGAAGTAAAGGTTTTCGGCATCTCTTGCTACCTTGGAAAGGATAATATCGTTTCTGCCGGTTTCATTTTTAACAGGAGTCTTGCCATGACGAAGGTAAGCATCACGGGTTTCAACGCCGCCCTTGAAGCCGAAAAATTCAGGACCAACATTTTCCCACTGAGAGAAGCCTGCTGTTAAATCAATAGTTGTTTCCCCGCTTGCTGTGGGAGTAGGACGAACGCCCTTGAACTCTCTTATTTTGTTTGCAAGAAGAAGGTAGTAGGTATCCTTGAATTCGCCCTTTGTAGGTTCACAGTCACGGCTGTATTCATCGCTGTACTGGTCAGGATATGCACCCTCTGTTCTCTGCCATTTTTCCTGATGACCTGCTGTCCACTCGTTCCAGCCGGTTACGAAAACAAATTCAGGGTTAAGCTCAAATGCTCTGTCCCACTGCTCAATAAAGTTGTAGCCGTAATATTTGGAGGTGGGAGAAAGCTTGTTGAAGCGGTCTTTATATGTAAAGCTTCTGCCATAAATATCTTTACCGTTCATGGCATCAAGTCCGCCATCGTTACCGTTCATGGCAACACCAACGGAAACAGTTTCACAACCGTATTTTTCGCTTGTGCCATAAGCGTGCTGAGGGTAAACCTCGAGCCAGGGCCACTGGTCCTCCTGATACTGACCCTTGCGGTAGTCAGGCTGACCTGGACGGAAGGTGAAGAAATCAAGGATTTCCTGATGCTGAGCTTTTATTTCATCTGTTTCGGCTTCCCTTATAAGATTGTTGGGATAACCCATAACAACAGGCTTGCCATCCCAATAATACCATGTATCGCTGTAAAGTCCAACAGAATAAAAGCTTTCGTAAAGACGCTCTAAGTCTGTTACATTATAGCTCATATCAAAGAAGGGAAGCATAAACGCCATTTTGGGAGTGGGAGAACCCTCTAAATGCATCTGGTGGATGGTGTGAGCAAGCTCCATGTAACCGCCTGTCCACACATTTGTACCGTTGGTGGCATCAAAGAATAAGCCGTCAACACCTGCAGCGGAAAGAAGCTCCATGTGCTTTCTCATTACCCAATGGTCAAAGCCGGAATAAATACCGTAAATCGATTCGTTCCATGTACCGGAGACTCTCCAGCCTTTATAGTTAAAGTCGTTTTTAATGTCGCTTTCAGGACCGTCGTATCGGTCAACAACGCGCTGGTTTATACTGTAATCATTGTTCTGAGCTCTGCCTGAGTGCCATGTCCAGTAGAACAGACCTACCTGCTTGTCCGGGTTGAAATCTCCTGCCTTTTCATGGTCAATGAGCTTTCTGCCAAGAAGGTCGTTACCTGCCCAGGTGTCGGAATATGTATCCCTTAAAGTAAAGTCCTTTGTTGCCTCGAACTCTGCAAGACGCTGCTCATCCCAGGAGGGTTCGGGAGTTTCCTTGTGGAAAGTAAGCCCGAACAGATACATGTTTGTGTACTGTGATATTACATAAATGGTGTGTTTACCTGTGATTTCGTGGTGCATTTTTGATGTGATGTTCTGCCAGAAATCAAGCTCCTCAGCAACCTCTGCATAGAATTCACAAAGAATGGGGCCGGTAACGGGGTCGTCTGCAATAACCTGTACCTTTGCTGCATCATCTACACCGTTACGGATGCGCAGAGTTGCACCCTTGGGAGATTCCGAGCCGAAATCTACTGCGAAGCTAAGATAACCAATATCAGACCGGTCAACAACTGCGTAGGTTTCGTTGCCATAACCGGTGAATCTCATCTGACTGCTGTCTACAGGTTTGGAAAGGGTGATTTCCTCATAAGCATCCACAAGCTTTGTTTCATCAATTCCCCCTGCGGTTATAATTGCGGAAACACTTGCAGTAAGGTTCATAGCCTTACCTGCCTGAGGCTCACCGTCAATGTAGAACACCTCGTCAACGGAGTTGGGGTTCTTTGAAGGGTTTGTCCAGACGCCAACCTTTTCAACAGGGTCGGTAACAGTCAGGAACAAATCGCCTGTTGCCTGGTTAGAATTAACAAGCATTAAAACCTTTGCGTTATCGTTAAAATCCTCAAAAGTTTGCTTTGCAAGGGGTTTGCCTTTTATGGTTTTGGCATAGGTTTCGTCCCACTTGTACAATGTGAAGGTAAGAGAACCTATATTGTTGTTCCAGCTGGGGCAGTTCATGGAAAGGCTTCCAACCTTGCCGTTGGCAATAAAGCGCTGACCCAGAACGGCACCTTCAAGTGCTACCGCTGTACCGGAGTTATAGGTTCCGCTGAAGTAGTTGATTTCAGAACCTCCGCCAACAAGGGGAATTCGGGGTGTGAGCTTACCTGCGGAAGCAAATGCCGGAGCTGTGCCAAGCAGCATTAAAACCGCAAGCAAAAGTGCAATTTTCTTTTTCATTTTTAACACCTCATGTTTCTTTATATTGTTACGTTACAATTTTAACACAAAACTGCACAAAAATCAAGGTGTTTTTTGTGATTTTTTTATGTTTTTTTGTGCTGTTTTTTTGGATAAAAAGAGACGGTGGCGAAGCCACCGTCTTTACCGCTTAAGTTTTTAGTTCAGTTCGGGAATAAGATTATATTCAACAAGAAGTCTGTCAACGCCACCATATGTAAGGGCATCTATGTAGCCTTCTTCGGAGCCGCAAAGGATAAGACCGGGTTCTATCCAGTAGCAACCGATTTCAAGAGCTTCTACAATATCACGAAGGGGCACATAGGTTCTGCCGCCAATTTCCATTGCAGGAGTCTGAAGGGTGCGTTTTTCCTTTTCTACCTTCATAATGTTGCTGCCCAGGGTAAGAATTATACGCTTGTTGTTCTGAGTGATTTTAATTTCCTGTTTTTCTTCGTTCCAGTCAACAGTTGCACCAATGCTTTCAGCAAGGAAACGAACAGGAAGAAGGGTTTTATCGTTTACAATAACCGGTGCGGTTTCATCATTCAGGGGGTCAATGGGAACCTTTTGACCGTAAAAATAAGCATAGTTGGCGTCAATTGCCATTGCAATGAAACGGCGTGTGGCGTGAGCAAGTGTTTTTGCAGGGTCAACGGGCTCATCGGTGGCATAGTTGTTCACGCTTGCTTCATCAACATAACGGTAAGCGTACCGACCGATAGGTGCGGTATCACCGTTTATGTAGAAGTCCATAATATCGCCCTGGCTCTGCATATTGTCATTCCATTTGAATTCAATATCAAGCTTTTCACCGATTTTCAGAAGTGATTTGGGAACGGTAATCATCATTTCATTGCCGGAATAGGTGTAATCTACCTCGGCAACCTGCTCAAATTTCCATTCTTCAATGGTTTTACCGGTCCATTTTTCGAGAACAGCCTTGTCTTCGGTGGGGCTTACACGGTTAATAATGAAATCGTAGCCTTCCCAACCGGTTTTATACTTGCGGTCGGTGTTAATGAACAGTCTCATCCAGTTTTCGTCAGTATGAGGAGTAAGGTCCTCCGCTGTCTGAACATAGAAATAAAGGTTATCGTTATCCCGTGCTACCTTGGAAAGAACTATGTCGTTTCTGCCGGTGTAGTTGGAAACGGGGGTGTGCATATGGCGAAGGTAAGCCTCACGGGCCTCAACACCGCCTTTAAAGCCGAAATATTCGGGACCTACATCCTCAAAGGCTGCAAAATCACCAAGCTCAATTGTTTTTGCCTTGCTTGCTGTAGGTGTGGGTCTTACGCCCTTGAACTGACGGATTTTGTTTGCAAGAAGAAGGTAATAGGTATCCTTAAGCTCACCGTTTGTAGGTTCAAGGTCGCGGCTGTATTCGTCGTTGTACTGGTCCGGATAAGCGGCTGTGGTATTCTGCCAGGTGTCGTGAAGGGTTACGGTCCATTCGTTCCAGCCGGTAATGAAAACAAATTCAGGGTTAAGCTCAAATGCTCTGTCCCACTGCTCAATAAAGTTGTAGCCGTAGAATTTTGAAACGGGAGAAAGCTGTTTGAAACGGTTTTTATAGGTATAGCTTCTGCCGTAGATATTTTCACCGTTCATGGCTGCAAGACCGGCATCGTTGGAGTTCTGTGCAACGCCAACGGAAACAGTTTCACAACCGTACTTGGTGCTTTCACCGAAAGCGTGCTGAGGATAAATCTCAAGCCAGGGCCAATGGTCATTACGGGTGGGGCCTCTGCGGTAATCCGCCTGAGGAGCACGGAAGGTGAAGAAATCAAGCATTTCCTCGTGCTGAACAGCTTTTTCCGGATTGACTGCAGTATTCAGAGATTCGGGTATAGCCATAATAACAGGCTTGCCGTCCCAGTAATACCAGGTATCGCTGTAAAGACCTATAGAGTACATACTTTCGTAAACTCGTTCAAGTGAAACTTCGTTCCAGTCCGTTTGACCAAAAGGAAGCAAAAACGCAATGCCGGGAGTGGGGGTACCCTCTGTGTGCATCTGATGGATTGTTTTTGCAAGGGTCATATAACTGCCTGTCCATACATTTGTGCCGTTGGTGGCATCAAAGAACAAGCCGTCAACACCTGCGGCGGAAAGCATTTCCATATGCTTTCTGAGTACCCATTCATCAAAGCCGGAATAAATACCGTAAAGGGATTCGTTCCATACAGCCTGAGTCTTCCAGCCTGCATATTTGGGGTTTCTTATAATTTCACTTTCGGGACCGTTATAGCGATCAATTATTCGTTGGTTAATACCATAATCGTAAGCCTGCTGCTGACTGCCGTGCCATGTCCAGTAGAAAAGACCAACCTGCTTGTCGGGGTTGAATTTTCCTGCCTTCTGATAGTCAATGAGTTTTCTGCCCAGAAGGTCGGTTGCTGACCATGTATCAGAATAAGTGTCTTTAAGCTTGAAATCCTTTGTTGCTTCGAAATCAGCAAGACGCTGTTCATCCCAGGAAGGCTCGGGAGTTTCTTTATGGAAGGTAAGGTCATAAAGGAACATTTCTCCGCGCTGACAATAATAAAGAACATAAATTGTATGTACCCCTGTGAGCTCCTGGTGCATCTTTGAGGTAAGAATCTGCTCAAACTTGAGCTCTTCGGATATTTCAGCATAGAATTCACAAACAATGGGACCGCCTATCGGGTCGTCTGCAACAATCTGAACCTTCGCCGTATCGTATATGCTGTTATGTATCCGCAGGCTTGCACCCTTTGGAGATTCATTACCGAAATCCACATTAAATGCAACATAGCCGGTGTTTTCTTTATATTGATCATACGGTGCACTGGTATCAAGTGCTGCCGAGGGGTCGTCACCGGTAGTGAAAACCATATTTGAAGAACTGTGGGGCTTTGCAAGGGAAATTTTGCTGTAAGCATCCACCGGCTCTGCTTCAATGGTTTCCTTAACAACGGGAATATAAGATGCCTCAAGGTTCATGGCAAGACCGGGCTGAACCTTACCGTCTATGTAAAGAAGGTCGGTTTTGCTCATAATACAGCTGGCAGGGTTGCTCCATAAAGCAACCATTTGCACGGAGTCGGAAAAGGTAACAAGAAACTCACCGGAATAACCGGCAGGAACATTAAGCGAAATGGGAGAGTTGTCCTCAAAGTTAACAAAGGTTTTCTGTGCTATAGGACCATTCTGGATGGATTTTACATAGTTTTCCTTCCATTGATAAAGCTTTGCGGTAACTGCACCGATGCTGTCACCGTAGCTGGGGCATTTTGTTGTAATGCCTGAAAGCATACCGTCAACGGTAAAGCGCTGACCTATAATCATATCCTTTTTCAGATTAATGGCTTCACCTACACCGATATTGCCACCCGAAAAGTATTTAATGGTGGTACCTTGTCCGACTGTAGGAATACGGGGGGTGATATGACCTCCCGAAGCCAGTGCCGGGACTGTGCTAAGAAGCATAAGTACAGCCAGGAGAAGAGCAAGCCTTTTTTTCATTAAAAACACCTCTTTTGAATTTTTTTTGTTGGGTTGTCTTAATATAATTATATCCATAAAACCACCTGCCGTCAATATAAAGATTTCCATATAAAGTTGTATTATATCTTGAAATTTATGGAAATCATATATGTTTTCAAACTGAAATATGCTCATAGAAACAGGATGAGTCTACGAAAAAACCCCCGAAAAAAATTCGGGGGTTATAGTTTTAGTTTAAATCGGGAATAAGATTATATTCGACAAGAAGCCTTTCGATGCCGCCATATGCAAGGGCATTGAAATAGCTCTCTTCGGAGCCGCAAAGGATAAGTCCGGGCTCTACCCAGTAACAGCCTATTTCAAGAGCCTCTACAATGTCGCGAAGGGGCACATAGGTTCTGCCGCCAATTTCCATTGCAGGAGTCTGAAGGGTGCGTTTTTCCTTTTCTACCCTCATAATGTTGCTGCCCAGGTTAAGGATGATTCTTTTGTCACCAACAAGTCTGATTTCCTGGGTGGCTTCGTCCCAAAGCACCTGCATACCAAGAGTCTCCGCAAGGAATCGCACGGGAAGAAGGGTCTTGCCGTTAACTATGACGGGAGCGGTTTCGGGAACAATGGTATCAATCGGGGTTTTCTGACCGTAAACATAAGCCTGATTACTGCCGATTGCCATTGCAATGAAGCGGCTTGTGGCATGAGCAAGGGTTTTTGCGGGGTCAACAGGTTCGTCAGAAACCTGATTTTTCACACTTTCTTCATCAACATAGCGATAAGCATATCGACCGACAGGTGCGGTATCACCGTTTGTGTAGAAATCCATAATGTCGCCCTGGTTCTGCATATTGTCGTTCCACTTGAATTCAATATCAATTTTTTCACCGATTTTCAGAAGTGACTTGGGAATGACAATCATCATTTCATTACCGGAATAGGTGTAATCTACCTCCGCAACCTGCTCGAATTTCCAGGCATCAACGGTTTTTCCGGTCCATTTTTCAAGAACAGCCTTGTTTTCGGTGGGATTTACGCGGTTAAGAACAAAGTCATAACCTTCCCAACCGGTTTTGTATTTGCGGTCGGTGTTAATGAACAGTCTCATCCAGTTTTCGTCAGTATGAGGAGTAAGGTCCTCTGCTGTCTGAACATAGAAATACATATTTTCGCTGTCACGAGCCACTTTGGAAAGGATAATATCGTTTCTGCCGGTGTAATTTGTGTAGGTGACCACTTTCTGTCGGTTAACAAAATTACGGGGTTCTACACCGCCTGCAAATCCGAAATATTCAGGACCTACATCTGCCCACTGGTCAAAACCTGCAGAAAGGTCGATGGTTTTTGCCTTACTTGCTGTGGGAGTGGGTCGCACACCCTTAAACTCGCGGATTTTGTTTGCAAGAAGAAGGTAGTAGGTATCCTTAAATTCGCCCTGAGTGGGTTCAATATCACGGCTGTATTCATCGTTGTACTGGTCAGGCCAAGCGCCTTTAACACCCTCCCATTTTTCGTGAAGGTTTGCACCTAATTCATTCCAGCCGGTTACAAAAACAAACTCGGGGTTAAGCTGGAAGGCTCTGTCCCATTGTTCAATAAAGTTATAGCCGTAGTATTTGGAAGTGGGTGAAAGCTTATTGAAACGGTCTTTGTAAGTAAAGCTTCTGCCGTAAACGTTTTCGCCGTTCATAGCGGTAAGACCTGTATCCGAGGAGTTCTGTGCAACACCTACGGAAACACATTCGCAACCGTATTTTTTACTTTCACCATAAGGGTGCTGAGGGTAAACCTCAAGCCATGGCCAATGGTCAGCACGGGAAGGTCCTTTGCGATAATCCGGCTGAGGGGCACGGAAGGTAAAAAACTCCAGAATTTCCTCGTGCTGAGCCCTTTGCTCTGCATTTTTTGCATTTTTTACAAGATTATCGGGGTAGCCTATAACAAGAGGCTTGTTTTCCCAATAATACCAGGTATCGCTGTAAAGACCTATGGAGTACATACTTTCGTAAAGACGTTCCAGGTCTGTTACATTATAGTTCATATCAAAGAAAGGAAGCATAAAAGCAATGCCGGGAGTGGGTGTGCCTTCAAGATGCATTTCGTGCATAACATCTGCAAGCTCCATATAACCTCCGGTGTATACTCTGGTGCCGTTGGTGGTATCTGAAACCAGCACATCAACACCTGCGGCAGAAAGCTGTTCGAGATGTTTCCTTATTACCCATCTGTCATAGTTGTTATAATATCCGTAAACAGATTCGTTCCACACGCCGTAGGGTTTCCAACCCTTGTAGTTATAATTGTTTTTAATATCGCTTTCAGGTCCGTTATAGCTATCTATTACACGCTGATTAATACTGTATTCGCTGTATCGGGTTTTACTGTTAGTTATTGTCCAGTAGAAAAGACCTACCTGCTTGTCCGGGTTGAAATCGCCTGCTTTTTCGTTGTCAATAAGCTTTCTGCCCAGAAGGTCATTGCCTGACCAGGTATCAGACCAGGTATCTTTCAGGGTAAAATCCTTTGTAGCTTCAAAATCTGCAAGTCGCTGTTCATCGTGGGAAAGCCCGGGAGCCTCCTTGTGGAAGGTAAGGTCAGCCAGCTCCATGCCTGCCTCCTGACAATGATAAACAACATAAATTGTATGCTCGCCCGTGATTTTCTGATGCATTTTTGAGGTCAGGGTCTGCATAACAATATCCACGCCCTGCTCTGCGTAAAATTCGCAGATAATGGGACCGACAGCAAGTTCATCTGCAATAATCTGGACCTTTGCTGTATCATACACATCGTTTCTGATGTTAAGAGTTGCACCGGCAGGGGACTCCTTACCAAAATCAATATTAAATGCAACATAGCCGGTATCGCCCTGGTCAACCCTGGTGCGGATTTCACCGTCAGATTCCTCAAAACGCATATTGGAGAAAGCGTGAGGCTTTCCGAGAGCAATAGGCTCATAGGCATTTACAGGCTCTGCTTCGATGGTTTCTTTAATAATAGGAACTTCGGTGGCTACAAGGCTCAGCGCAAGACCGGGTTGAACCTTGCCATTTAAATAAAGTAAATCCAGCTTGTTCAGAATCATATTGGCAGGGTTAACCCATACGGCAACCTTCTGAACAGGGTCAGAAACAGTAAACAGAAAATCGCCTGTATAATTGCCGTAAATATTCATTGTGAGCTTTGCGTTGTCTTTGAAATTAGTAAAGGTTTCCTGTGCAATAGGTTCCTCTGAAATGGTTTTTACATAGTTCTCTTTCCATTGATAAACCTTCAGGGTAACTGCACCGATGCTGTCACCGTAGCTGGGGCACTTGATTGTAACTGAGGATAGATATCCGTTAACTGTGAAACGCTGACCTGCAACAAGGTCTTTTTTCATTTCAATAGCTTCGCCTGTACCGGAATCACCCACAAAGTACTGAATGGTTTCTCCTTTTGCGTTGATGGGAGCTCTCGGTGTCAGTTGCCCGCCTGAAGCAAAGGAATGAACTGTACCCAGAACCATAAACATAGTCATCAGAAGAGCAAGTTTTCTTTTTAAATTCATAAAATACACCGCTTTCTTTTTTGTTTTCTAAAAAGATTATATCATAACCGAGGGAAATTTTCTAATAGTCTTGTGATAAAAAAGTTATACTATTGTGATGTGTTTAAATCCTTCCGGAAATAAAAACCATATTTGTAAAAAGTTTGTTAAAATTTCTTTTCCCCTTGACTTTTTCCTTAAAATAAAATATAATATATTATGTATAATTATATATTGGCGGAGATTTCATATGTTGGAAAATTTATTGCAAAAACTCATTTTTTTGCCCATAATTCTCTTTTCCCTTTCCCTTCACGAGCTGAGCCACGGCTATGCAGCGTACAGATTGGGAGATGACACGGCAAAGGCTTACGGCAGGCTCACTCTTAACCCTCTTGCCCATGTAGACCTTCTGGGCACTCTGGCAATGCTGTTTTTTGGATTTGGATG
>JAZQCS010000014.1:0-42172 GCA_045546415.1 Clostridia bacterium
GCTTTCAATCGGAGCAACGGCAGAAATGGAAAATGAAGGCTTTGTTGTAACTGTTCAGCCGGGAGATACAATGTGGGAAATTTGTGAAGATAACCTTCCTGCAAACGCTGAGATAAGGGATTATGTTTATAAAGTAAAATACGTCAATAAGCTTAAAACGATGGAGCTTGAGGTTGGGCAAGAGCTTTTCCTTCCGTATGTTGGATAGAATATAAAGAATCCTCTTATGATTAATAAATGCACACAAAATAAGAACTGCACCTTTTAGGTCGAGGACAATAATTCCTTATCGCCCTCGACCTTTTAAGAAAGGCAGTTCTTATTTTTGGCTTTACAAATGCAGATTCTTTTGTTATAATCTATAAAAACAAAAAGGTGGGATAATGTTGAAATATCAGGAAAAATGTTTTGGAACGTGTTCAAGGCTCGTCAGCTTTGAAATTGACGGAAATATTGTCCGAAATGTTGAGTTCGTAGGAGGTTGCCATGGTAACCTTCAGGGGATTTCAAGCTTGGTTGACGGAATGGAAACGGAAGAGGTAATCAAAAGATTAAAAGGAATTGATTGCGGTGGAAAGGGAACAAGTTGTCCCGACCAGCTTGCAAAAGCTTTGAAAAAAGCACTAGATAAATAGAAAGAGTAAAGCATAGCTTTACTCTTTCTCAGCTTGATGACAAAGTCATCAAGCTGACCCGTTTTGCAAATGCAAAACGGGATTTATGTGGTTTTGTTCTTGCGCACATATAAAAAAGCAACAAAACAATATTTACATACGGCAGATACAATGGTATAATGATATTATAAAATGGTAAAGGATGTGAAATAATGAACCTTTCTCAGTACACCATATCCCTGCTTGAGGACATAGAACGCCGTATCGACCCCGAAACAGAGGATGATTATTTCAGCCAATGGATGGAGTTCTGGTACGGGAATCACCCGGAGGTAGTGTTTACTCCACGCAGAAAAAAAGTAAGCGTCCCCTCGGTACAGATTAATCATGTTAATATAAACGACGCCATCGAGGACTATGAGCTTATGCTGTGCCACCAGCTTGAAGGAGTAAGCCGAGCCCTTTCCACCGAAGCTGAGGCTCTTTCGGTAAGGTCAAACTACGGTACAGGAATTATGACCTCTCTGTTCGGTGCGGAAATTTTTGTTATGCCCAGGGAAACTGATACTCTTCCTACCACAAAATCTTTTAACGACACCGATAAAATAAGGGAAATTGTTGCAAAAGGCATTCCTGATATCTATGGCGGTTTTGGCGAAAAGGTTTTCCGTTTTGGTGAATTCTGGCTTGAAATTGTAAAGAATTACCCCAAAATTGCAAAATATGTTTTTATGTACCATCCCGATTGTCAGGGACCTCTTGATGTTGCAGAGCTTATGTGGGGTGGTGAAATGTTCTACGAAATGTACGACGACGAGGACTTTGTTCACGAGGTTATGGCTCTTGTTACAGCTACATACAAAAAATTTATGGACAAATGGTTTGAAATGTATCATCCCCGTGCCGACCTTAACTCCCATTGGGGTATTCTCATGAAGGGCGCGGTGCTCATCCGTGACGACAGCGCCATGAACCTTTCTCCTGATTTTTACAAGGAGTTTGCTTACAAATATGATGCGGAGCTGCTTGATTATTATGGCGGAGGTGTCATGCACTACTGCGGCACCGGTGACCATTTTGTGCCCATACTTACAAAATGCAAGTCACTTACCGGTATAAACCTTTCTCAGCCACACCTTAATAATATGGACAAGATTTTCAGTGCTACCGCTGAGGACAACAAAAAAATTCTTATTCTTTCGGGTGCAGAGCTTAAGGCATACAGCGAAAAGCCTGATGCAGTACGTGGTATGATTCACGGAAGAATTTAAAAAACCCATTTACTTTTATGTGTTTTTTTGATAAAATATAATTAATATAGTGAGGTGCAAGCAATGACAAACAGAGAACGCGCTATGAACATCCTGCACTACAAGGATGTTGACCGTTTGCCCGCAGTTCATTTCGGTTACTGGAAAGAGCTGCTGGCTGAATGGGCAGAGCAGGGAAAAATCCCTAAAGAATTAGCGGAAGGTAACCACGACGGCAGTGCCAAGGACCGTGAACTTGACAAGCTCATAGGCTGGGATTTCAACTGGTCCAGCTGTGTGGGGTCCAGAAACGGTCTTATGCCCGGTTTTGAGCCCAAGGTGCTTGAAACTCTTCCCGACGGCTCACAGAGGGTTATGAACTCCGTGGGACTTATTGAAAAAGTAAAGCCCGGCATAACCTCCATCCCTTCAGAGGATGACTACACCCTTAAAGACAGAAAAGCATTTGAAGAGCTTTACAAGCCTAAAATGCAGTTCAGCCCGGAGAGGGTAAACATTGAATATTTCAAGAAGTTCAACGAAACCCGCGACCCCGACAAGCCTATAGGTCTTCACCTGGGAAGTGTGCTGGGTTCAATCCGCGATATGGTTTCGGTAGTTGGTATGAGCTACCTTATTTACGATGAGGATGAAGAGCTTTTTGCAGATATTATTGATACCTACGCTGAAATGCAGTATCAGTGTGCAAAAGCAATTCTTGAAACCGGTGCGAAGTTTGATTTTGCCCATTACTGGGAGGATATCTGCTTCAAAAACGGTCCCCTTATTGACCCCGACCTTTTTGATGAGCTTTGTGCAAAACATTACAAAAAGAGAAACGACCTTTGCCACCAGTACGGTATTGATGTTATTTCTCTTGACTGTGACGGTGTAACAGAAAAGCTTCTTCCCACATGGTTTGAAAACGGTGTTAACACAATGTTCCCCATTGAAATTGGTGTTTGGGGTGACCAGTTTGAGCCTGCAAGGAAAAAATACGGCAAGGATATGCTTGGCGTAGGAGCTATGGACAAAACAGCATTGCGTAAGGACAAAGCTGCCGTTGATGCTGAAATTGAACGAATCAAACGCCTTGTGGCTCTTGGCGGATTCCTTCCCTGTCCTGACCACAGACTCATGCCCGGTACAAAGTTTGAGCTTGTTCAGTATTACGCTGAAGAAATCAAGAAAATCAAGATATAAGCTTTTCCGGAAACGGAGAAAGGAGGGCTTATGAGCGATATCCTCAAAGATAACCATTTCCGCATATCTACACAGATATGCCAAACGGTTTACACCCCTGATGTATCACTTACACAGCTGAGAGTTGCCGACTTCACCGAAATAAGTCTGGTTACTCACGGAAGCGGTTACCATAAGGTTTTAAACGAAGTGACAGAATGTCAGGCAGGAGATTTGTACATACTCAGCGAAGGTATCCATCATGGCTATTTTGCCGCAAATGATGATGAAAAGCCCACCGTCTGCACAATATCCTTCAAGGCAGCTGAGCTGCTGGGTCCTTCCTACAGCGTGCCCGAAAACGACAGCTATTGCTACGGAGTATTCCGGGACAGAATCCCTCTTTCCTACGCAATGCTGAACTCCCGCACTATGGAAGCTGTGCAGAATATCTTTCAGGCTATTTCGGAGGAAATAAACAAACAGCCTCTGGAATGGCAAGCTTCGGTAAAATCCCTTCTTGTTCTTTTACTGGTTATAGTCAGCCGCTACATAGACATGGCAGACACTTCGGTAAATGAGCATTCAAAGGAATGGATTCTGGTGTCTTCGGCAACAAAAGAAATTGTAAACCGATGCAACGAGTGTGATATGACCCTGGAATCCATTGCAAAAAAACTGTTCGTGAGCAAATCCCATCTCAGCCGTGTTTTTAAAGAGATAACCGGTGACTCCTTTGCGGATTATGTTCGTAATCTCCGTATAGGTCTTGCCTGTAACCTGCTCCGTACAACCAACCTCACTAACGAGGAAATAGTAAAAAGATGCGGTCTGAAGGATGTTCCTTCCTTCTACCGTCTGTTTAAAAGCATTATGCAAAAAACGCCATATCAATACAGAATGGCACAACAAACATATAAAGGAGAAAATATTATGAGTATTTATGCAGAAATTTCAGAAAACTTACAGAAAGGTAAAGCAAAGGTAGTTAAAGAACTTGTTCAGCAGGCTATTGACCAGGGTCTCCCTGCTGTTCAGATTCTTAACGAAGGACTTCTTTCCGGCATGAGCATTGTTGGTGAAAAGTTCAAAAACAACGAGGTTTATGTACCTGAGGTTCTTGTTGCTGCCCGTGCAATGAACATGGGCACACAGCTTTTAAAACCCCTTCTTGTTGACGAGGGTATGGAATCCGCAGGTAAAGTTTGTATCGGCACAGTTCAGGGTGACCTTCACGATATTGGTAAAAACCTTGTTAAAATGATGCTTGAAGGTAAAGGTCTTGAAGTTGTTGACCTTGGTACAGACGTTTCTCCCGAAGCTTTTGTTCAGGCAGCTATTGACAACAACTGTCAGATTATTTGCTGCAGCGCTCTTTTAACTACAACCATGGATGTTATGGCAGATGTTGTTAAAGCAGCAGAAGCCGCAGGTATCCGTGACAAGGTTAAAATTATGGTAGGCGGTGCCCCCATTACAGATGAATTCTGTCAGCGTATCGGTGCCGACAGATACACCTCCGACGCAGCAAGTGCGGCAGAAGCTGCTGTTGAGCTTTTACAGTAATGGATATTTTAAAATACATAGAACCGGCAGGAGTATGGCAATATAAGGTCATCAATTCCGCAGAGCTTCCTTTTTCGGAAGAAGTAGTTAATATGTGCCGTGCAAATGCCTGCGGAAAATACGGTACCTGCTGGACCTGTCCTCCCGGTGTAGGCGACCTTGATGTTCTTGAAAAGAAAATCAAATCCTTTCCTAATGCCTGTGTTTTCTCCAATAAATATGACCTTGAGGACAGCTTTGACTTCGAGGGTATGATGGAGGGTCAGCATAAAGCCAGAAAGGTGCTGGATGGTATTTTAAGCAAAATGAGGGAAAATGGCGAAGAGTTTATGGCTCTTGGCTGTGAAGGCTGCCATCTTTGTGAAAAATGCACCTACCCGGACAGTCCCTGCCGTTTCCCCGAAAAAGCCACACCTTCTGTTGAAGCCTGCGGCATAAATGTAGTTGAGCTGGCACGAAACACCGGTATAAAATATAACAACGGTGCCAACACCGTAACCTATTTTTGTATAATATTATTTGGGTGATTAAAATGAAAGAAAAAGTTAAAAACATACTTGCACACAGAGAAAAAACCGTGCCCATTCTTTCCTTCCCATCAACCCAGCTTCTGGGAATAACCGTAAAGGACCTTATCGGCTCGGCTGATATGCAGGTACGCGGTATGGAAAAAATTGCAGAGGTCTGCAATATGGGTGCAATTCTCAATATGATGGATTTGTCTGTAGAAGCAGAAGCCTTCGGTTCAAAGGTTGTTTTTTACGACGACGATGTCCCCACAGTTGAACAGGGAATCATTGACGATATTGCCGATGCAGAAAGTATTGTTGTTCCTGAAATCGGTGCCGGCAGAACATCAATCTATATTGAAGGTATAAAAAAGGCAAAGGAGAAAATAAAAGACCGTCCTGTAATTTGCGGAATTATAGGCCCTTACTCCCTTGCCGGCAGACTTTTTGATATGACCGAGCTTATGATGGAATGCTACGACAGCCCCGATGAGGTTAAAATTCTTCTGGAAAAGGTAACAGCTTTCCTTGTAGAATATGTAAAAGCCTTTAAGGCTGCCGGTGCAGATGGTGTTGCCATGGCGGAGCCTGCAGCGGGACTTCTTTCCCCGGACCTTGCAGATGAGTTTTCAATGCCTTATGTAAAAGAAATTTTCGATGCTGTAAACTCAGAGGATTTCATAGTTCTTTACCACAACTGTGGCGGCTCCGTAGGTGATATGCTCTCCTCTGTTGCAGAGCTTGATGCAGATATTTACCATTTCGGTAATGCTATTGACATTGAAAACGCTGTTAAAAATATGCCCTCCGATAAAATTATAATGGGTAACATTGACCCCGTACTTTTCAGAGAAGGCACAGCGGAGGAAATCCGTGCAGAGGTTGACCGTGTTTATGCTGCTTGCTCAAAATATCCCAACTTTATGATCTCTACCGGTTGTGATGTTCCTGCAGCGGCAAAATGGGAAAACATTAATGCTTATTTTGAAAGGATAAAGGAGCTTTATGTTTAAAGTAACCGTAAACGGAAAGGTTCTGTATGCCGAAAAGGGTACAGTTCTTTCTCAGGTGCTTAAAGGGGAAAATGTTCCTCACCCCTGCGGCGGCAGAGGCACCTGTAAAAAGTGTACCGTTACCGTAAACGGCAAAGCTGAGCTTTCCTGCAGATACATAATAAATTCCGACGTAACGGTTGTTCTTCCCGAAAATGAAGAAATTCTTTCCGAAACAGGTGAAACAGGGCTTCTCTCCCCCGTGGAAAATGCCTGCTATGTTCTGGATATAGGCACCACCACTCTTGCTCTTGCCCTTGTTTCCCCGGACGGAACGGTAAAAATAAAAACCTCAACCAATCCTCAGCGGTCACTTGGTGCGGATGTTATAACCCGCATTGACTACTGCCGTAAAAACGGAATTAGTGACCTTCAGAAATGTCTGGTTGAAGAAATCAACAATATGACAGCAGAGTTTGGCGAGCCGGTACAGACCTTGTTTGTTACCGGCAACACCACCATGCTTCACACCCTTTTCGGTGTGGATTGCTCATCAATGGGCGTTGCTCCCTACACTCCCGCTTTTCTTGATGCAAAAACCGAACCGGCTTCTGCCCTTGGTCTTATGCGCACCGAAAAGGTGCAATCTCTCCCCTCAGTGGCGGCATTTGTGGGTGCGGATATTGTTTCCGGGCTTCATTTTACCGGCACTCCATCAAAAGGGAAATATAATCTTCTTGTTGACCTTGGAACAAATGCGGAAATTGTGCTGTATTCGGAAAACTCCGCAATATGCACGGCTGCAGCGGCAGGTCCTTGCTTTGAAGGTGCCAACATTTCCTGCGGAATGAGTGCTACAAACGGTGCAATTTACGCCTATGAATCAGGCAGCATAAAAACCATAGGAAACGGTGTTCCCCGCGGCATTTGCGGTACCGGCCTTGTGGATGTTGTTGCCTGGCTTTTAGAAACAGAAGCCATTGACGAAACCGGCTTTTTTGAGGAGGAATCACTTGAAATTGCCGAAGGCGTATGTGTAACCCAGGAGGATATACGCCAGTATCAGCTTGCAAAATCTGCCGTATGTTCAGCAATTGTTACCCTTATGAAAACCGAAAATGTCTCTCCCGAAAACATTGAAAAAATGTACATTTCAGGCGGCTTTTCAGCTAAAATCAACATTAAAAACGCGGTATATACCGGGCTTTTACCTGAAACGCTCGCTGAAAAATGCGTTCCTATAAACAACAGCAGCTTACTTGGCACGTTAAAATATGTCTGCAACGGCGGTTCTCTTGAAGAAATCGCAGGCAGAACAACATATATAGACCTTTCGGCCACTGCTGATTTTTCACAGCTGTTTGTTGATAATATGCTATTTTAAAAAGGAGATTAAACATGAAAAAAATTCTTTCTTTGCTTTTGGCATTTTCCATGCTTTCGGGCATAGGAGCATCTGCCAAAAACTATGTACGCAATGTAGAGCACAAATCCCTGGCAATTGAAGAAAGAAAGCTTCACAGCGGTAAACGTACCGTTATAGAAGTAACTAACGGTATGGTGGTTGCACAGACCTATACCATCCCGGAAGGCTATGCATTGCAGGAGTTTGAAGCTTTTTGTCCAAGCTTTGAAAACAACGTAGGTTCTCTTACATTTAAAATTTATCAATGGCAGGGCGATTATGCAAAGACCATAAGCTCCAAGCCCGTTACCACAAGAACCTTTACGGATTTTAAGGATAACTCCTATCTTCCCATTCCCTGCTCCACACCCGTTACAGGTACGGTAATGATTACCGCTTCGGACAGTGTGGAAAAGGTTGGTATATGGACAAGTAACACACGTAATGATAAAGCAAACACTGTTTACATAGACGGTGTACCTCAAGGTGATACCGCTTTTGAAGCAACAGCTCGTGTATACCCCATAAAAGGTGATATCCCCGAAACCGCACAAAAAAAGGATGCCTACACCTCCTTCCATCTGGGCAACAGTGATGTGCTTTACAATGCACAGCCCTTAGACTTTAAGGTTGATGACATTACATACCACGGTTTCACCGCAAAAAACAACAACGCAGTGGGCATAGGTAAGGTTGATTTCGGCTCCGCCTCTCCCAAAGGAGTAAAGCTTCTTGTCCGAGCAACTCACGTAAACAGCGATTCGGGACAAATGCAGCTTGTTCTTGACAGCTATGCTACCGGTAAGATAATTGCCGAATTTAATTTGGAATACCGTTCTCCCGAGCATTACACTATTGAAATCCCCTGCGAAATAACCGAAAAAATCACCGGTGTTCACGATTTGTACCTGACCACCGTAGGCTCCGGTTATGTACCTCTTGCAATAGAATTCACAAAAGAGCATCCCGGTAAATCATGGGACGAAATCCGTCTTGAGGATTTCAAGGCAACAAACAATTTTGAGCTTCTCGACCATCATTCCGACACCTGGGTTGCTACAGATATGCTTGGCAGAAAGCTTCCCGATATCAGCACTGCAGGTAAGTATAATCCCGACAAGCAGGTGGGCATCTTCTACCTTACCTGGCATGCTCAGCTTTCCCGCTATGATGGTTATGATACCATAAGCAACAACCAAAGGGTACTTGATACCTATAACGGTGACCCTGCAGAAATCATAAACGATTTCAATTATCCCGGTTGGGGTCTCCTTGGTTACTGGAACGAATCGGTTTACGGCTATTATCTGGGTGTAGATACCTGGGTACACCGCAAACAGCTTGAGCTTTTAGGTGCCGCAGGTATGGATACCCTCATATGCGATGCAACAAATGCTTCGCAGACTTACACCGGCGGATATATGGCACTTTGCAAAACAATGCACGAAATGCACAACGATGGTATTAAAACTCCCAAAATGTGCTTTATTTTGCCTTTTTCCGACACCGCCAACGTAGTTGCTGATATAGAACGTGTTTATGACAATATGTACAGCACCGGTCTTTACAGCGATTGCTGGTACTATTGGGAGGATAAGCCCCTTATTATGTCCCACTACGGACTTTGGGAAAGCGATACAGGTAACGATGAAATAAACAAACGACGCAAGGAAGTAAAGGACTTCTTCACCTGGAGATTACCTAAGGCTGACTATTTCACTCCCGCCACCAACGACGAGCAATGGCCCTGGCTTGAGGTTTATCCTCAGCATCCCTTCGGCAAAAGCGAAAAATACGGTTGCGAATTTGTAGCTGTAGGTATTGCACAGAATGCCAATGCAGAGCGCGGTCTTACCGCCTTTAACGGTGAGAACATTTTTGGCAGAAGCTACACCTACAAAGATAAACACGCCAAGCTTTCGGAAAATTCCAAGCTTTACGGCTACAATTTCCAGGAGCAATGGGACAGAGCCTTTGAGCTTGACCCCGAATTTGTTTTCATTTCCGAATGGAACGAATGGACAGCCGGACATTACGAAGAATGGGGCGGTGTAAAGGGTGCATACCCGGATATGTTCTCGGATGAATACAGCCGTGACGCAGAGCCTTCAAAGGGAGACCTGAAGGATGCTTATTACCTTCAGATGGCAGCAAACATCCGTAAATTCAAGGGTGTTCGTGAAACTCCCGAAGCCTCCGAATCAAAAACAATTGACCTTTCAGGCGATTTTTCACAATGGGCAGAGGTAGGTCCTGAATTCCTCGGCTACAAAGGCGGCACAGAGCACCGTAACGAACGCGGTGCAGGTGTGAAAGGTACTGTTAACTATCTTACCAACACAACCGGCAGAAATGATATTGTGCTTTCCAAGGTAGCAAGAGACAGTGAAAATCTTTATTTCTATGTTGAAACTGCAAAGGATATTACCCCCTATACTGACCCCTACTGGATGATGCTTTACATCAACTCCGACCGTACCTATCAGACCGGTTGGGAGGGCTACGATTTCATTGTTAACCGGGTAAGTCCCACAGAAAACAAGGCTGTTATTGAAAAGAGTCTTGGCGGATGGAACTGGGAAAAAGCCGGTGAGGTCTCCTACAAGCTCCAGGGCAACAAAATGATGGTGGCTATTCCCCGGAGCATTCTCGGTGTGAACGGTACCGTTGACATTGAGTTCAAATGGGGCGACAACAACTTCTCAGATGACAGACACCTTTATGTAGGAGACATTATGAACTTCTACACAGAAGGTGATGTTGCACCTCCTTCAAGGTTCAACTATCACTATGTTGAGGATGTTAAAAAGGCTAAAAAGCTTACAGATGAGCCTGTCCTTCCCAAAAAGAACCCCAGAGACCTGCTTAAATACAGTACAGTTATGAAAATCGGCAGTCCTGTGGCCTTCAAGGAAAACGAACCTGTTCAGATTGACCCTGCAAATGCTGAAGTTTACCCCAAAATTGTAAACGACAAAACTCTGGTACCCCTTCGTTTTGTAGTGGAAAATCTTGGTGCAACCGTTGAATGGGATGAAGCTACGGCAACTGCAAAAATAATTGCGGCAAACAAGCGTATTTTTGTAACTGTAGGCTCAAACATCATGAGAGTTGAAAAGGAAAAACGCACTCTTCAGACAGCGGCAATTGAAGAAAACGGACGAATTCTTGTTCCTCTTCGTGATATTGTTGAAGCCGCAGGAGAAATCTGCGTTTGGGTTGAGCCCGGCTATATTGTAATAGGCGGAAACCAAACACAGCTTACAACAAGTGCGGAAATTCTTCCCCAGCTTGATTTCATGTATAAATAAACACAAAAATCCCATCTGCATATGCAGATGGGATTGCTTTTTATAAGGATGTCGTACACCTTTTTTTGAACAGTAATACTGCATCCGTTTGAGTAATTGAAAACTCCTGCCGGGCTACCTTGCAACACACCCGAAGCAACGCTTATTGCTGCTCGGTTCCCCGCCTGACAAGGTTCACGCGCCCAAGTTGTGCAAGACCCGGCTATCAACACTTTCGCTCATCAACTGACAATGTAGCATACTGCCCTCATAAAAGGAATTCACCCCTGCTGCAGCGGATTGCAGGCGACAAGGAACCGCTACCTCCCCGGTTAGTACGACCCCTATATTATACCACAGAAAAAAAATAAAATCAAGTATTTTTTATGTTTAAATTGATTTATTACAAAAAATGTGGTAAAATATATATGAAATAAATATCCGGAGTTTTGTTTATGAACATAAAAGAGCTTGATTTTAACTTAATAACCGACAGTGAGCTTAAAGAAATTTTAGAATCCGCTGAGTATGATGCCCTGCTTTTTGAACGAGCTGATAAGGTGCGTCGTGAGGTTTACGGTGACGAGGTTTACATCCGCGGGCTAATTGAAATAAGCAATTACTGTAAAAACAACTGTCTTTACTGCGGTATCCGTTGCGGCAATACAAATCCGCTCCGTTACCGCCTTACACCTGAGGATATCCTTGAATGCTGTGCCGAAGGCTACACACTTGGGTTCCGCACCTTTGTGCTTCAGGGCGGCGAAGACCCTTATTATACCGATGAGCTTTTAGAAGGGCTTCTCCGTGAAATAAAGGGCAGATACCCTGACTGTGCCGTTACTCTTTCCCTTGGTGAGCGTTCCTTTGAAAGCTACAAAAAGCTTCGTGAGGCAGGTGCAGACAGATACCTTCTCCGTCATGAAACCGCAACAGACAGCCACTATTCACAGCTTCACCCTGAAACTATGCTTCTTTCAAACCGTAAGGAATGTCTTTTTAACCTCAAAAAGCTTGGGTTTCAGGTAGGCTCAGGTTTTATGGTAGGTTCTCCCTATCAGACAACAGCACATCTGATTGCCGACCTTCGTTTTCTTCAGGAGCTTCAGCCTCATATGATAGGCATTGGTCCTTTTATTTCCCACTCCGAAACACCCCTTGCAGGCTTTGAGAACGGTAGTGTGGAGCTGACCGTCCGCCTTGTGGCAATACTCCGTCTTATGTTCCCCCACGCTCTTTTACCTGCAACAACAGCCCTGGGAACTCTGCACCCAAAAGGCAGAGAAATGGCACTTAAAGCCGGGGCAAATGTGGTTATGCCAAACCTTTCGCCAAAAGCCGTACGCAAGCTTTATGAAATCTATGAAAACAAGCTTGCTACCGGTGAGGAAGCTGCCGAATCGGTTGCCAACTTAACAAAACAGGTTGAAAAAGCAGGCTATAGGGTAACTGTAGCCCGCGGAGATTCTAAACTTTGAGTTTTTCCATAATTTCAAACCACTATCACCACCTTCCGTTGAACCACTATTTCCCTGTCATTCTGAGTCGCAGACGAAGAATCTCTTTTAACAGTAAAAGGCAGAAACCGTAGTTTCTGCCTTTTTTAATTTATTTAACTGTTAAAACAACCTTGCCCACATTCTGTCCTTTATAAAGAATATCGTGAGCTGCTTCCGCCTCAGTTATGGGCAAAACAGCATGAATTGTAGGTTTAACCTCACCGCTTTCAATTTTAGGGAACACCTTTTCCACAAGCTCAGCAAGTATCTGTGCTTTTACCTCTGGAGTTCTTGACCGGAGTGTACTGCCTATAATACGCACATTCCGTACATAAATGTTTTTAAGGTCAACTTCGGTTTTCTGACCTGCAAGTGCCGCAATCATAATCCATCTTGCACCGTGTGTAAGGTAATGTATGCATTTGCCCATAATTTCACCGCCCAGACAGTCAATGGCAACATCCACACCGTGACCATTTTCCAGCTCTTCTTTAAGCACCATGGAAATATCCTCTTTTGTTGTTACTACAACTCTGTCTGCATTCAGGTGTTTAATGGAATTTGCAATTTCATCACTTAAAACAGTTGTAATAACCCTTATGCCAAAAGCTTTTGCCATAGGGATAATAACGCTTGCAAGTCCCGATGCACCCGCATTCATAAGCAGGGTATTTCCGGGCTTTATGTTACCTTCAATAAACAGGTTAAGGTATGCTGTGGCAAAAGCTTCGGGAATTGCCGCTGCTTCAACCATGGAACAGTTTTCCGGTACGGGCATAAGCATATCGTACTTTACTGCAACCTGCTCCGCATAACCGCCGCCGCCAAGAAGAGCGCACACCTTGTCACCAATTTTCCGGTTAGACTTTGCTTTTGCCTCTTCACCCATTTGGGTTATAACGCCCGCAATTTCAAGTCCCATCCATTCAGGACAGCCGGCAGGAGGCGGATAATCTCCCTCTCTCTGCATTAAATCCGCACGGTTAAGCGCCGCCGCGTGAATTTCAACTAAAACCTCATCGGGCTTTATTACCGGGTCGGGCACATTGTCCCATCTTAAGCTTCTGTCATCATTTACAAGTATTGCTTTCATTTTCTCACTCCTTCATTCTATATGTCGTGACACATTAAAACCGTATATTTTTCATCGCTGTATTTTTCTATAAAATTCTTGCTTAACTGAGGATTCACGGAGCTTCCCGTGGGTATTTTAGCGGTCAGGCATTCCCGGCTGTAGCACTCATCACCGGCTACAACATAAATTTTGCCCTCATTTTCTATTTCCACAACACAGGAACCCTCGGAGTGACCGCCAATTTTCACGGCTTTTATACCATTGTACACCGTAAGCTCATTTTCAAATACATTTACCTTAAACCCTTCCGGAATGTATTTTTTACCTGCTTCATACTCCCCCGATTCTATGTGTATTACAGCATTTTTAAAGTATTTCACACATTCAATGTGGTCGTGATGGGAATGAGTTATAATAACATCTGTTATATCCCCCGGCAAAAACCCTTCATTCTTAAGTGCTTCCACCGTACCGGTAAAATCTCTCATAACAAAACCCGGCATAGTTTCACAACCGGCATCCACAAGAATTTTTCTGTCCTCTGTTTCTATGAGAAACACCTTGAAAACAATATCCCGGACCGCCTCTGCCTTTCCCCCCTGAAAAACAAAGCTCTCCTGTAAAACGGATTTACCGTACTCTATTGGTATTATCTGCATTTTTTAAATCTTCTTTCTGCAACCGTCAATAATAATATTCTCTCCTGAGATGTAGGACGCCTCTTTGCTTGCAAGGAAGCATATAAGGTCGGCATTTTCGTTATCCGAGCCTGTTCTGCCCATATAGGAAAGAGGAGTTTCCTTTGTGTAATCCATATCCTCTTCTGCCGCAGGGCTGACACTTCCCGGAGCCACAGAGTTTACGGTCACTCCTTTTTCCGCAACCTCTTTTGCAATAGCCTTTGTCATGGCAATTACCGCGCCCTTTGTTGCAGAATAGTGCGCCATTGCCGCATTACCGTAAACACCTGCAACGGATGCCACATTTATAATTCTGCCTAAATTCTTTTCGCACATAGCGGGAAGCACGGCTTTTGAAAAATAAACAGTACCCATAACATTAATGTTAAGAAACTGCATCCATTCTTCTGTGGAAATTTCGCAAAAGTCCTTAAAAGAACGCCACAATGCCGCATTATTCACAAGCACATCAACCGTACCCAAAGTCTTTTCGCATTCCTTTACAACCTCGTTTACCTTTGCCTCATCCGAAACATCGCAAACAAAGGTCATAGCCTCAAAGCCTTCCAGCTCTTTTTTCACTTTTTCCAGTTGTTCACCGTTAATATCCACAAGGGCAACCTTAGCACCCTGCTTTGCAAAACGGTGAGCGCAGGCTCTGCCGATGCCCACAGCTGCACCTGTAACCAAAACTGTTTTTCCTTTAAAATCCATTTTTACACCTCATCCTTATAATCATCGAGTCCGTCCCTTATCATTTTAAGGTTCTTAAGAAGAGGTTGTGCGGGAGTTGAAAAATTGTCGTATTCCTCAACGCAAAGATACATACAGCATCCCAGTTCACCACCCAGGTTGCGTACAAGCCTGCATTTTCCTCCGCAAAGGAACAAAAGGGGAATGTCAATCTCCTCCCTGAGTTTATGTATTATACGAAGGTTTTCAATCTGCTCGTCCATATTTTCCGCACGGACTACAATTTTGCATATATCCGCCCCACGCTCCTTCATTGCCTTTGCAATGTGAAGCACACGTTCATAATCGGTAAACTGACAGATATGGTCGGACATAAGCACCTCTGCACCCTTTTGATGAATTCTGTCAATAAGCTCCTTCTGTTTACGGACAGCCTCGGGGTCCTCGGTAAACTGCAGGGGCTGAGGGTCGTAAAAATCCGCAGGAACATCGCACAGAGTTGCGCCGTAGCCTGCCATTTCCACAAGCTCCTCCCCTATTTCCTCTTCTGTTTTGCCGTCATTCACACTATGCCTGTAATTTGTAATGTATACCGGTTTATCTGTATAGCTGAAAAGCTCCCTGAAAATCTCAGGTGTGCGAAACTCGGGTTTAAGCTTGCAAAACTGCATACCGAAGGCCTCTGCCCCTTCAGGCAGGGATTTATCGATAAGCTCCTTTATTCTGCCCGGGTTATCTGCCTGTACCATAACGGTAAGAATGGGTTTTTCACTGTTTAAAAATGTTTTTTTCATATTAGTTCCACCTGCTCATGGCGTTTCTGCCGCCGTCTATCATAATATTTTCACCGTTTATAAACTGTCCCTTTTCGGAAGCGATAAACAGACACAAATCTATTATCTCCTGAGGGTCAGCGGCTCTGCCCAGAAGGGTTTTCATGCTTGCCATTGCAGCTCTTGTGAGTACAGGTCCGGGTGATACACAAACACAGCGGATACCGTATTTACCGCCAAACTGTGCAATGGACTTTGTAAGACCGAACATAAGACCTGCTTTTGATGTGGGATAATCCATACCGTAATCACTGCCCTCCATACCGGTTATGGAGCCGATATTGATAATAAGGCCGCTTTTCTGCTCACGCATCTGTTTTAAAACCGCGTGTGCAAAATAGAAAGGACCCTTCAGGTTCACATCAATTCCCCAGTCGTATACATCAATGGGTACATCGGGGAACTCTGGATACTGTGCTCTGTCAACATTACGCATTCTTACTGCAGTACCGCCTGCAAAATTCGCCATTACATCAATGCTTCCGAAGGCTTCAACGGCTTTGTCACGGGCAGCACATACCTGTGCGTAATCTCTTACATCGCAAACAATACCAAGAGCCTTGCCCTTGCCTTTTGCGTTTATCTCTGCCACTTTTTCATCAAGCACGGCTTCGTTAACATCACACAATACAACATTTCCGCCAAGGTCTGCAAAGTTCTGAGCAAACAAAAGCCCCATACCCGATGCCGCACCTGTGGATATTGCAGTTTTTCCTGTAAAATTCATTTTAAATCACCTCTGTTTCAGTATATATCTATTTTCTTATTATTTCAATATTCAAAACGATACAGTTTTAACATTTTCGATACTTTTTCCTAATATTGCTTGATTTTTACCCAATAAAATGATATAATTAACTCAGGGTGACAGCAGTTATCCGGACCACGCCTTAAACGGCGGAATTTCGGCATCTTTTGAATTGTCATCCTTGAAAGGCGTCAGCCTTTCTTCGTATTCCGCATCAAAATCTGTTCGAAATCACATCCGTTTAAGGTTCACAGAATTTTTTACAAGCTATTTTTTGCCGATACAAGGCAAATACGCATGATTTTAACAAAGTAGCGGCGGAAAAGAGAAAGTAAAAAACGGGGTTCAGATAACTTCTGTCACCCTGGGGGTGATAAAAATGAACAAACTGAAAAATGTCGTAATTACCGAAATAACTGAGGTAACGACAATTTACTCTCCAAAAGGCAGATTTGCCGAAATGAAAAAAAGAAGAACTTACGGTCTCTCCTTTTGCCGTGAGGGACAGATAACCTATTCCCACAACGGGCGGCATTTTGTATCGGACAAGGACTGTGTCATAATCCTTCCTCAGGGAGCAAGCTACACTCTGAAAGGTGATAAAACCGGCACCTTTGCTCTTATAAACTTTACCTGTGCACAGCCCCTTTGCGATACCTTTATGACCATACCCATACAAGGCACCGAGGCTTTTGAAAAGGATTTTGAAAAAATAAAAGAGCTTTTCCTTTTTCCTGAAAACCACACGAAAATAATGAGCATTTTTTACAATATGCTTCACAATTTAACAAAAGAAGAAGGTATCTGCAAAACCATTGCTCCGGCAATTAATTATATAGAAAAAAATTACAGCTCGCCTGATATTTCAAACGAGCTGTTAGCCGATTTATGTAAAATTAGTGAGGTTTACTTGCGTAAGCTTTTTTTAAAGCATATGAAGTTAACGCCCCGTCAGTATCTGCTTGAAATCCGCCTGCAGAAGGCAAAACAGCTTCTTTCCGAAGGTGTGCTGAAAATAAACGCAGTTTCGGAAAAATGCGGTTTTGCAAGCCCTTACCATTTCAGCCGTTTCTTTAAAAAGGAAACCGGCCTTACCCCAACGGAATATATGCTTAAAAACAAATTGAGGGAAATATAGATGAAAAAATCCGATGCGGTTGCATCGGATTTTACTTTTTCTCATATTTTTTCTTTGTTGCCATTCCGCCTCTTATGTGGCGTTCCTCTTTATTTTCCTGTAAAACGGCATTGGCTTTTTTAGCAAGGTGAGGGTTAATTTCGCCGAGTCTGTCTGCAATGTCCTTATGCACCGTGCTTTTGCTCACACCAAACTTTTTTGCCGCATCTCTTACCGTTGCCTTGTGTTTTATTATGTACTCTGCTAGGGCAAGTGCCCTTTTTTCCATATATTCTTTCATACATTCTCACCTCAAAAAACACTTGTGGTAAAATATATGAAATAAAAATCCCTGTTATGAATTAATCCTTCACACCGTGTAAAAAATAAAAATAAAAAACCTCTTGACATATGATGTCATATGGTGTATAATATATTTAGTTTTTAAAACTACATAGAGAAATATCAAAAACCAGGAGATGTCAGATAATGTCGAAAACTAAAAATACACTGAGTCGTATGTATACTCTCGGTGAAGAAATATTCAACTCTGTAACCCACGGTGTAGGCGGTCTCATTGCCATTGCAGCACTTGTGCTTCTCATTGTGTTTGCATCAATTTACGGTGACGGTTGGTGCCTTGCAAGTGGTATAGTTTACGGAATAACCCTTGTAATTCTTTACACAATGTCCACCCTTTACCATGCCATAACTCCCAAAAAAGCAAAAACCGTTTTCCGTGTTTTTGACCATTGTTCAATTTTTCTGCTCATAGCAGGTACCTATACCCCCTACTCTCTTGTAACACTCCGTCAGGTGCCCTTCTTTGGCATTTCTCTTGGATGGTTCATTTTCTCGGTAATATGGGGGCTTGCCATTCTTGGCATAGTGCTTGCGGCTCTTCGGAAATCCTCCAAATGGATTGAGGTTCCCCTTTATGTAATTATGGGCTGGATGATTATTTTTTCAATAAAGGACCTTCTTGCAAAGCTGTCCACCGGTGGTTTTGCCCTGTTGCTTGCAGGAGGAATCGTTTACACTGTAGGCGTTGTTTTCTTTATTCTGCACAAATTCCGCTATATGCACTCCATCTGGCACATTTTTGTTCTTGGAGGAAGCATCCTTCAGTTTTTATCCGTAATTCTTTATGTATTCCCTGTTTTGGGATAATCCGAATATGATGTCAGAAGCCTCCACGAATGTGGAGGCTTTCGGTTTTTGGTGCGAATGTTCATAACGTGTCAATATAAAACTCACAAAAAGTTGGTAGCGACAGCGAGTCGTTGCGAGGGCGTTTACAACCGAGCAGACGAACCGAGCGTGACTTTTTGTGAAAGAGGAGAAGCAAGGAAGCGAGCGGATGATTTTTTTGCATAAAAAAATTGAAGCAAAGCGAACTTTACTTCGACGTGGTCGGAGTGACAGGACTTGAACCTGCGGCATCCTCGGCTTCGCCGCCTCTTGCGGTTCCCGACATTTCCCGTAGGTGTTGGTACACCACGGTCTCTGTCGACCGCTGCGCTTCGTTACGCTCGCTTCATCGTCCTCAGGACGCGCTCGCGACCTCACCCAAAGCAGGCGCCTGCTTTGATCACACTTTTCCGCCGGTTCATGTTTTTATCAGCAAATAAAAAACCGAGTATTTACCATAAGGTTAATGCTCGGTTTTTGGTCGGAGTGACAGGACTTGAACCTGCGGCATCCTGCTCCCAAAGCAGGCGCGCTACCAGCTGCGCTACACCCCGATATTTATTTAATTGTAATTCTTGAACACTTTTGTATTGATTCCGTAGCGCCTGCTTTTGAAGGCTGCGCTACCAGCTGCGCTTTCGCCTCGATATTTATTTAATTGTAATTCTTAAGCAGGTGCCTTACGGCATCCTCGACTTCGAAATTGCTCAACATCTAATATTATACGATATTTTTCAGATAAAATCAAGAGTAAATTTAACTAAATTACAAAAAAATATACGCCATAATATATCAATAAAGCATAAGAGGGGTCAAAAACCCCTCTTTATTTATTATTCACCGGTTTTCATAATGATTTCAAAAGAGAACCGAGTTGATAACGCTTCCAAGATATTCCTGGCTGCCGCTTGAAGGAAGCCCGGGTTTGCCAAGCTTTGAAGCATATTCTGCAAGCTCTTCAAGGGTTACATTCCCGGAACGAATTTTTTTGCCTATTTCACTTTCAAAGCTTGAATATTTTTCTTTTACAAACTCATCAATTCTGCCGTCCTCTATAAGCTCTGCCGCCTTTATGAGACCAAGTGCATATGTATCCATACCCAGAATGAAGCCGTAGAACATATCCTCTTTTGTGTAACTGGGTCTGCGGTTTTTGGCATCAAAATTAAAGCCGCCTGTAAGTCCGCCCGCCTTGATTACCTCGTACATACACATTGTTGCGGTGTACACATCTGAAGGGAATTCGTCGGTATCCCATCCAAGCAGCCAGTCGCCCTGGTTTGCATCAATTGAACCCAGCATTCCGTTGATTGCAGATATACGAAGCTCGTGTTCAAAGGTGTGACCTGCAAGTGTTGCATGGTTTGCCTCTATGTTCATTTTAAAATCCTTATCAAGACCATACTGTTTTAAAAAGCCTATTGCTGTAGCTGCATCAAAATCGTACTGATGTTTCATAGGCTCCTTGGGTTTGGGCTCAATGTAAAAATCTCCTTTAAAGCCTATTTTTCTGCCGTATTCTACTGCCATTTTCATAAGACGTGCTATGTTTTCCTGTTCAAACTTAACATCGGTGTTAAGCAAAGTTTCATAGCCCTCTCTGCCACCCCAGAAAACATAACCCTTACCGCCAAGCTTTACGGTAAGCTCAAGAGCTTTTTTCACCTGAGCCGCCGCAAAACAGTAAACATCTGCAGAGTTTGTACTGCCTGCACCATTCATAAAACGGGGGTTTGAGAACATATTGGCAGTTCCCCAAAGACACTTTATGCCTGTTTCCTTCATTTTAATAAGGATATAATCGGTTATTTCATCAAGTCTTCGGTTTGTTTCGTTTATGTCCTCTGCTTCAGGCACAAGGTCAACATCGTGGAAACAAAAATATTCAACGCCAAGCTTATGCATAAATTCAAAGCCTGCATCCACCTTTGCCTTTGCGTGTTCCATTGTCCCCTTTTCCGCGCCAAAAGATTTATCTGCGGTATCACGACCGAACATATCGGTACCTGCGGCACAGAGATTATGCCACCACGCCATGGCAAAAGGCAAGTGCTCACGCATGGGTTTTCCAAGTATCACTCTGTCTGCATCATAGTATTTGAATGCAAGAGGATTTTTGCTGTTCTTTCCTTCAAATTTAATTTCGGGGATGTTCTCAAAATAGGTTTTCATAGTTTTCAGCTCCTTAATTCTTTGTAAATATCTTTTAATGCCGGGTATATTTTTTTATATTTTTCATACTGTTTTTCATAAAGTGCGGTCAGCTTTTCTTCAGGTTTTACTGTTTCTTTTATTTTTACAGCTGTGGAAACATTTTCACCGCACGCCTGCATGGCAAGAAGTGCCGCACCAAGACCGGGGCCCTGTTCTGTTTCAGGAATATCAAGTTCAATTCCGAGAACATTGGCAAGAATTTTCATCCATAGCGGAGATTTTGCTCCGCCTCCGCAAACAGTACTTCTTTTTACATCAACACCAACACTTTCAGCAAGCTCCAGATTGTCACGGATTGCAAAAGCAACACCTTCCAGAACTGCCTGTACCATATGTGCACGTGTGGTATCCGGCCGCATACCGATGAAAACACCTCTGGCATCAGTATCATTTATGGGGCTTCGCTCACCCATAAGGTAAGGCAGAAAATAGATATGATTTGCACCAATCATTTCTTCCTTTATTGCAGATTGTTCACCGCTATAATCGTTAGTTTTAAGAATTTCTTCATAAAACCATTTGTTACATGAGGCAGCAGAAAGAATGCACCCCATAAGGTGAAAACCTCCATCGGCATGACAAAATGAGTGGATTGCATTATTGGGTGTGCTGCAATACTCTTTTGCAGATATAAATACCGTTCCTGATGTACCCAATGATATATTACATTTTCCTTCACCTACGGTAGCTGTGCCAATTGCTGCACCGGCGTTATCTCCTGCACCGGCGGCTACCGTTATTTCTCCCCAAAGGCCAAGCTCTGCCGCAATTTCGGGTAACACCTTTCCAACAGGCTCATAGCTTTCAAAAAGCTGCGGCATCTGTTCTTTTTTAACAAAGCATATTTCAAGCATTTCTTCCGACCAGCATCTGTTTTTTACATCAAGTAAAAGCATTCCCGATGCATCCGAAAGGTCGCAGGCGTGAACACCGGTAAGCTTGTAATTTATGTAATCCTTTGGAAGCATTATCTTTGAAATTCTTTCAAAGTTTTCCGGTTCATTTTTCTTCATCCATAAAATTTTCGGTGCTGTAAATCCGGCAAATGCCATATTGCCGGTAAAAGCAGCAAGCTTTTCCACGCCTATAGTTTCATTAAGATACTTAGTTTCTAAATCCGTTCTTCCGTCGTTCCAGAGAATAGCAGGACGAATCACATTATCCTCTTTGTCAAGAGCAACAAGACCATGCATCTGTCCTGCAACTGCAATACCCTTTATTTCCGCTGTGCCCTCTGTAAGCTCTTTTACTCCGCTTACAAACGCCCTCCACCAATCCTCAGGGCTCTGCTCACTCCAGCCGGGAGCAGGGTAATTCACTTCATATTCCTTTGTAACAGTTTTTATAATTTCTTTGTATTCATTTACAAGTAACAACTTCAGCGCAGATGTTCCAAGATCTGCACCAATGAAATAATTCATAAAATCACTTCCTTTAATAAAATTATATACCTGATATCTTGACATTTCAAGCCATATGGTATATAATTAATAGACAAAATTTGTCATCAGAGGTGAGAAAATGCTTTATCAGTCTGCTCATTTTGGGGAATCTGACTATTTCTGTAAGGAATACGGTGAAAATTTCAGTTTCCCGGTTCACCTTCACAATTCATTTGAGCTTATAACCGTAACTCACGGTGAAATGACCGTTACTGTGGATAACCTTGATTATACCTTGTCCGAGGGGGAGGCTGTACTTATTTTCCCCAACCAGCTTCATTCCCTTGAAAGCAAAAACAGCCGCCATATGCTTTGTATTTTTTCAACCGGGCTTGTAAAGGCATATTTTTCATCCATTTCGGAAAAAATCCCCGAAAATAATCGTTTTAAGCCTGAGGGTTTCTACATAAAAGCATTAGACAAACTTTTACCTGAGTGTCCGCTTATTGAAAAAAAAGGGGTTTTGTATTCTCTCTGCGGAGAATTTCACAAAACAGCAGTTTACCGTAAAAGAATAAACATTGACCATAGCCTTTTGCACAGTATCTTTGAGTTTGTAGAGGAGAACTTTTCCGGTGAATGTTCCCTTATAAGCCTTGCAGAAAAAACCGGCTACAGCTATTCCTATCTTTCAAGATTCTTCAAAATGCTTACAGGTCTGCCATTTAATTCCTATGTAAACCGCCACCGTATAAACAATGCCTGCTACCTGCTTAATAATACCGATTATTCCATTCTGCAATGCGCCATGGAAAGCGGCTATGATTCTCTCAGAAGCTTTAACCGTAACTTTACAGCTTTTATGGGAATATCTCCCAGAGAATACAGGAGCAGAAAAAAGTAAAACCGCCTAAAGGCGGTTTTTATTATAAAAAAAGCGTTTCATATCCTCAGGTAATGGTGCTGAAAGAGTTATTTTTTCATCTGTTACCGGATGGATAAACTCCACCTCTGCAAGATGCAGAAGATGTCTTGAAAACTCTGTTGTTTCTGTTCCGTAAAGCCAGTCGCCAACCAGCGGATAACCAATTTCCGACATATGCACCCGTATCTGATGTGTTCTGCCGGTTTCAATCCACACCCTTAATGCCGACCATTTCCCGGTTCCGCCTACTTTTTCATAAAAAGTCCGTGCAGGCTTACCTTCTGCACTTACACAGCGTTTCAAAATGCTTCCCTCGGCTCGTGCTATTGGGAGATTTATTTCGCCTTTTTCCGGTACATTCCCCTCACAAACGCACAGATATGTTTTTTTCACAGTTCCCGAAGCAAGCTTCTCTGCTGCATATTCGTTTTTTGCAATTATCACAATACCGGTTGTTCCGGAATCAATTCTTGCCGGTATACGAACTGCAGTTTTTATTCCCATTTGCTCAAAGTATCCCTGAACACAGTTTGCAAGAGTTCCGGTGTAATGTCCCACAGAAGGATGGCACGGCATAAGTGCCGGCTTGTTTACCGCCAGAAAGCATTCATCTTCAAAAACAATTTCAATTGGCTCATACTCTGCCACAATTTCACTTTTCCCTTCCGGGAAAACAAGTTCAACTGCATCACCCGCAACAACCTTTTCGAAAGCTTGTGCAGTTTTTCCGTTTAAAAGGATACCTTTTTCCCTTTTCAGGCATGAAAAAAGACGGCTTGAAAGCCCTTTTCCGGTTTTGAGAAAATCCCGGACAGAGCCGCCGTCAAACATTTCATTAACAACAAATTTTATATGCATGAAAATTTATTATCTGTAAAGTGCTACCTGAACATTATGGGTAAGCACATCTATGTAGCTGTAAGAAATCCTGCTGGATTCTTTGTTAACAGATTGAGGGTTCTCATACTTTACAACAAACACATTGGGATAAGATTCCTCAATAATACCCTTACAAACAACAAATCGGTTTCTGCCCTCTTTGCTGGTAACCTTTACCTTTCTGCCTATATTATTTTCAATACTTTTTTTTATGCTTTCAACAACTGCCTGCATCAGAACCAACTCCTAAATATTATTAATACTATATAGTGTGGGTCGTCTCTTTCTTTGGACGACAGCTTTTTACGGCTCTTTCGAAATAATTCTGTAATAATTATAACACAACATCTTGTATTTGTCAATAGTTTTCACAACAAATATTGTACTTTTTTTGTTATTTTTGTAATAAATTTGCAAAAATAACACCTTTTTACAGCCAAAAACCGCCACTTATAAAAAACACTATATCTTGATACAATAAAAAAGCAGAAATAAAGAAAAACGGAGGTGGCATTTTTGCACATTCGCAAAAGAATTTTAACCCTTTTTCTGGGTTTCTGCATATATACTGCCTATGGCGGAGTGTTGCTTTCAAAGATGCCCGATACCATAGTTTCAATTGAAGGAGAAGATATTTCAAAGCGTCCCTTTTCTCCTGAAATTAAAACAGGTCCGGTTGCAGTATGGGAAGCAGCCTCCCCCGGCAGACAGTTCACTGCCACCGCAGAGGGAAGAATCTCCCTTTGCGGAATTATACCCATCAAAACCGTAACGGTTAAAACTCTGCCTGCCACAGAGGTGATTGCAGGCGGTAATGTTGTGGGGATAAAGCTTTATACAAAGGGTGCAGTTGTTGTTTCAACAGACAGCTTTACTGAAGGTTTCAGGGAAATTTCTCCCGGACTTAAAAGCGGAATAAAACCCGGTGATGTTATTGTTGCGGTAAACGACGAGGAGGTAGTTTCCGCACAGGAGCTTTCACATAAGGTTGCCTCCGGACAGCTTACGCTGACAGTTATCCGTGGAGATGAAGAACTGAAAATCCCTATAAATCCTCACAAAACCGAAACCGGCTATAAGCTGGGCTTGTGGGTAAGGGATTCCTCCGCAGGCATAGGTACCCTTACCTTTTACCGTCCCGATACCGGCACTTATGCCGCCCTGGGTCACGGTCTCACAGACGGAGACGCAGGTATTGTTCTCCCTGTATCCAAAGGAGAACTGGTTTCTGCTTCGGTTATTTCTGTGGTAAAGGGCAAGCCCGGTGCACCGGGTGAGCTTTGCGGAATTTTTTCTGCCGATTCCGACCCCATAGGCACCCTTGAACTGAACAGTAACGAAGGCATACGAGGTAAACTCGGCAAAACAGATTTTTTGAGTCACTCCCTTTACCGGCTGTGTCCCAGGGACCAGATCAAATGTGGAAAAGCTCATATTCTCACTTGCATAAGCGGTACTGAAGTAAAGCAATACGAAATTGAAATTCAGCGTGTTTATAACGGTGAAAAAGGAGCATCAAAGGATATGCTCATATCCGTCACGGATAGCGAGCTTATTGAAAAAACCGGAGGCATAGTTCAGGGAATGTCAGGAAGTCCCATTATACAAAACGGCAGACTTGTTGGAGCAGTTACCCATGTGCTTGTAAATGACCCCACAAGAGGTTACGGCATATTTATTGAAAATATGTTAGCTGAAGCAGAGAAAATCCGGCGATAACAAAAAAGGGCGTGTCTCAATGAGTAAAAAAACCAAAAATTGAGGCAACGCCCTATTTTATTTGATATGCTCTCGATTCATTTTTCGATATCCCGTAGGAGCACAATGATACTTAGACTTAAATCTTCGTGCAAAGTTTGTATAGTCAGTAAAGCCTGATGCACTGCATATCTCACAGACCGGCATATTGGTAAAAGTTAGAAGCTTTAAGGCATGATCAAATCTGATGTTATCCAAATATTCCTTAAATCCAATTCCCATTTCCTTTTGAAACAGGCTGCTAAAATAGGCTGGCGCAAGTCTTAAGTATTCTGCAGTTTTTTCTAATGTAAGGCCGGAATGAAAATTTTCCAGTATATAGATGATTGCAGCTTGAATGTGCGTGTTGTCTCTGGCTTTCCGCACATCATTTTTTAGTGCTGTTTTATATAGTAAACACCTTAGAAACTGCTCAGCATAATCGATGGTTTTTGCCAAAACAACCTCGGACAACAGACGGTGAATAAACGCAGCGTCATAATCAGAAAATTGTACCACATTTACAGCATTCGGTGCAAATAGCGGGAAGAGCACTGCCACGGAACAAAGATGGCAGGAGAACATAACATTGATTATTTCGGCATCGCAGTTTTTGATTGCATGTATATTGGCGGGAGACATAAAAAAAAGCATATTCTTACCAATGGGGTAGGATATTCCGTCAACAATATATGTTCCTGTGCCGTCAATCACAAATTCAATTTCAAAGAAATCGTGCCCATGTTCTGCGAAGTTACCGTTTATACGTTTTTGAACAGCGCTTACAAAGCTATTTTCTATATACTTGCTTTTTTTATAAATTTCCAAAATGATTACTCCTTTTTTATGTTCTGCATTTATTTTATATCAAAATCTTAAAAAATGCAATATTTTACATAAAAAAATTTATATCATCATTTTATGGTATATGTTATAATTAAACTATCAAGTGAAGGATGGTGCTTTTTATGAATAAAATACATCTTATAGGGAATGCTCATTTGGATCCTGTGTGGCTGTGGAGATGGCAGGAAGGTTTCAGCGAAATTCTTTCTACTTTTAGAAGTGCTCTCGACAGAATGAAAGAATTTGATGATTTCAAATTTACATCTGCCTGCAGCAGTTATTATATGTGGATAGAAGAAATAGATAAGGATATGTTCAATGAAATAAAACAGCGTGTAAAAGAGGGCAGATGGAATATTGTGGGCGGTTGGTTTATTCAACCGGATTGTAACATTCCGAGTGGAGAATCTTTTGCAAGACATGCCCTTATAAGCCAGAGATATTTTAAAGAGAAGTTCGGCATAACTGTAAATGTGGGCTATAATGTAGATTCTTTCGGGCACAATGGCAGCCTCCCGAAAATTTTAAAAAATAGCAGAATGGATTCCTATGTTTTTATGAGACCCGGCAATCATGAAAAGGAACTTCCCTCGAGCCTGTTTTACTGGCAGAGCATGGACGGAAGCGCTGTTAAAACATTCAGAATCCCTCAGTACTATGGCATCAACAATGAAAACTTTGAACTGTTTAATGAAATCGGCCAAATAGATGAGGGCATACCTTTGATGGCGTTTTACGGTGTAGGTAATCATGGCGGCGGTGCTACTATTGAGCTACTTGCGAAAATGGAAAAAGAGCTTGACGAAAGATATGTTTTTTCAACACCAAATGAATATTTTGAAACTGTAAAAGATTGTGATGTTCCAACTGTTGAGGATGATTTGCAGTACCACGCAAAGGGTTGTTATAGTGCTGTAAGTGAGATAAAATCCAACAACCGAATGGCGGAAAATATGCTCACAGAAGCTGAAAAATACTCTGTCCTGGCAGAAAGTCTTTTGGGCGTTCGATATCCCGGAGAGGACATAAAAAAGGCTTGGAACAATGTGCTTTTCAATCAGTTCCATGACATTTTAGGGGGATGCAGTATCAAAGAAGCGTATAAAGATGCCCGGTGGGCTCATGGGGAGTCCTTAAATATAGCAAGCCGTGTTTCAAACAACGCTCTGGTTCGTATTGCTCGGAATATAGATACCTGCAAGGGAATGGATATTACTGCTGAAAAGAAAGAATTTATCTGGGTAAACAAATGCACTGAAGGGCTTGGAATACCACTGATTGTGTTCAATCCGCTACCTTATGAAGTAACTAGGGTTGTTAACGCAGGTTACCCTGCTAAGGCGGTTAAAACAGATGAGGGTACACATGTTCCTGTACAGATGGTTCGTGCATCCAAAACATTCTGGGATAATAAATTTGAAACTGCCTTTGTTGCGAATGTACCAGCATTGGGCTACAAAGTATACAGATTGCATATAACAGATGAAAAAGAATTTGAAAATCCTTTGATATGTACAGAAAACACCATAGAAAATGAAAAAATCAAGCTCACATTAAATCCTGAAACCGGTGAAGCATCAAGCATTTTTGTGAAAGATTCGAAAAAAGAGCTTTTGTCAGGAGAAACAAAAACTCTGTTTATGGACGAAACTCACTGCGATACCTGGGCACATACTGTAGAAGAGTTTAAAAATGTTGCCGGGGTATTTGAAAAAGGCAGTGTTCACCTTATAGAAAAGGGGCCTGTACGGGCGACATTACGCTCGGTAATGAAGCTGTACAATACGGAAATCACAAGGGATTATACCATTGAACAGGGGGCGTGCAGAGTTCATGTTAAAACCACTGTGGACTTCCATGAAAAACATAAATTGCTTAAATTCACTTTCCCTTGTACTGCGGAGAATGGAAAATGTTATGCTAAAATCCCATTCGGTTTTATTGAAAAACCCATCGACGGAACAGAACAGGTTTGTGGTGAATGGGTGTGTCTTTGCGATGAAAAAGGCGGAGTAATACTCTCAAATGACAGCAAGTATAGCTTTGATGCAGATAAAAACGAGCTTTCCCTTACCGTTTTGCGAGGCGCAATTTTTGCAGACCACTGCTTCGGTGAAACAAAATACCATGATGAATTCTGTGATTATATGGAACAGGGCTTACATACATTCTGTTATACAATATCTCCATTTGAATCACTTGCTCAAGCAGAAAAAGAGGGTGAGCTTGTAAACACCACTCTTTCAACCATGCTGGACACTTTTCATAAGGGCGTGCTTGAAAGAGAATACAGCGGTATCAGCATAAGTAAAGAAAATATTGCTGTTACCGCACTTAAAAAGCAGGAAGACGGCAAGGGGTGGATGCTCAGATGCTACGAAACTGAAAACAAAGATACGGATGTTGAAATTTCACTCTTTGGAACAACATGGACTGCATCTTTCGGCCACAGCCAGGTAAAAACCTTTATCATAGACAAAGGAACCGTTTCGGAATCTGACTTTATTGAATGGAGATGTGGTTGATGGAATATCTTGGTATTGATATCGGTGGCACAAAATGCTCCGTTGTCAGGGGAAATGATCAAGGTGAAATTGTTGAGAAGGTAACCGCTCCCACTTCTACGGTAAATGAAACCATTCAATGGATTATATCATCTGCTGAAAAGTTAAAGGGAGAAAGCGTATCAGCCGGCATCAGTTGCGGCGGTCCGCTTAATGCGGAGCTTGGAATTATACAGTCACCGCCCAATCTTCCGGGATGGGACAATATTGAAATTGTAAAAACGCTTGAAGAACGCCTTCATATTCCCGCATATCTTTGCAACGATGCCAACGCCTGTGCTGTTGCTGAATGGCAGTTCGGTGCTGGCCGAGGGTGCAAAAATATGGTGTTTTTCACCTTTGGCACAGGTTTGGGAGCAGGCCTTATTTTAGATGGTAAACTCTACAGCGGTACAAATAATATGGCAGGAGAAGCAGGGCATATAAGACTTGCCGAACATGGTCCCGTAGGCTACGGAAAAGCGGGCTCCTTTGAGGGCTTTTGCTCTGGCGGCGGAATCAAACAGCTTGGCATAACCTATGCCACAGAAAAATTTCAAATGGGCAAAAAAGTTTCTTTCTGTGAAGGACTTGCGGACCTCGATAACATTACTGCGAAAAAAATAGCAGAATGTGCCAATAAGGGTTATGCAGATGCCATTGAAGTTTTTTACACTTGTGGAATTATGCTTGGAAAAGGTCTTAGCATAATAATTGATATTTTAAGCCCAGAAAAAATTGTATTGGGAAGCATTTTTCAACGGTGCGAGCATTTGCTCCGTGAGCCTATGGAGAAAGTACTTAAAAAAGAATGTCTTTTTAATTCATACAATGCCTGTCAGATTGTCCCTGCACAACTTGGTGATAACATTGGGGACTATGCCACTATTGCTGTGGCAAAAATCAGCAGAAAGGAAAGTGTATAATGGAAAAATTAATTAAAAGATATCCATCTCTTGAACCGTGCAAAGAGGATATTCAAAAGGCTTTGCAGCTTATGATTAATACATATAAAAGCGGTGGAAAAATTTTAGTTTGCGGCAATGGCGGAAGCGCAGCCGACAGCGACCATATTGTTGGCGAACTTATGAAAGGCTTTGTAAACAAGAGACCGGTTACAAACGAAAAAATTCCTCAGGAAATGAGAGAGTTTCTTCAAGGCGCACTGCCTGCGATATCTCTTTCGGGACAAATCGCCCTTTTTACCGCTTATTCAAACGACGTGTCGCCCGATATGGTGTATGCACAGATGGTATTCGGCTACGGCAAGGAAAATGACTTACTTATTGCCTTATCCACATCAGGAAATTCCAAAAATATTGTAAACGCCGCAAAGGTAGCCTCATCTCTTGGTGTAAGAACGATTGCTTTTACAGGTGAAACAGGCGGAGCACTTTCGGAAATTTGCAATGTAAGTATAAAAGTTCCCTCTACAAAAACATACAAGGTACAGGAATTTCATTTGCCTGTTTATCATTATCTGTGCATGGAAACGGAAAAATATTTTTTTGGGTCGTAATTTCTTTGAAATTTAATCTGTTGTCCCCTATTGACATCACTCGTGAGCGGTAGTCCCATAATTCAGGACGGTAAGCTTGTGGGAGCAGTCACCCATGTGCTTGTAAACGATCCAACACGGGGATATGGGATATTTATTGAGAATATGCTCTCGGAGACAGAGAAAATCAAATAACTCAAAACCCGCATATTTAGTATATGCGGGTTTTTGCATTACTTATCAGTTATAAGTCCTTCCAATTCATTAATGTGGCAAAGTGTATTAAGATAAGTTTTCCCAAACTTACTCTTATCACAAATAAGATAACTTTTTTTTGAATTTTTTATCATGATTTTACGCATGGAGTTTTCTAAAATAGAATTATCGGTAACAATGCCCTCATCCGATACACCCCTGCAGGAGAAAAAAGCAACATCGGCATTGTAACGGTTTAAAATGCTCTGTGCATCGGTACCTACATAGGAAAAGGATTCACCTGTAAGCTCACCGCCGGTACATATGGTTTTTATGCCCATTGCTGCCGATTCCAATGCGGTCTTTGCCCCGTTGGTTATAACAAGTATGTTTTTAAATTCAGCAAGATACGGCAACAGATGAAATGCTGTTGTAGAAGCATCAAGCATCACAACCTCCCCATCTTTTATATAAGCCGCAGCTTTTTTTGCTATAATTCTTTTTTCATCATTTTGCTCCATATCCCGTATAAACAGCGGTATTCTCTGGTCGGCATAATTAACCTTAAGTGATACATTTCCACGCTTGCAGACTACAAGCTCCTTCTTTTCCAAAGCTATTATATCCCTTCTTACAGTGGGTTCACTTATAAAAAGTTTCATTGCAAGTTCTTTTACTGAAACTGCTCCGTCACTCAGTAAATTAATATAACTTTTCTCTCGTTCATATAACGGCATACACTCACCTCATCTACTATAATAATCATTTTTTGATTATTTGTCAAGAGTATTTTTAATTTTCGCAATCAATAATTGATTAATTCATCAACATCATTTTTAACTATTGATTATTTCAACAGATTTTAGTAAAATAATGTTAAGAATTTATGTAAGGTGGTTGAACTATGGAGTACAAAAAATCAATAGAGTATGCAAAGCATCCACAAGTAGCAGTAATCGGTGGCGGCCCTGCCGGAATATGTGCAGCAGTTTCAGCAGCTCGTATGGGAATGAAAGTTTTGTTAATTGAACGTTACGGAGCTGTGGGAGGAAATCTCACCTTGGGCAATGTAAGCCCTATTCTGGGAAAAACCTCTGAAGGTACAATGTATGATGAAATCATCAGTATGCTCTCCGAAAAACATCTTGACGAAGAAAAAATCGAGACAAGAAACGGAAAAGAAATACATATTGATTCAGAGGAAGCAAAGGGCATACTTATAAAATTTCTGCACGACAACAATGTTGAGGTAATGCTTCAATGTACCATTGCAGATGTAATTGTTAAAGATAATAAAATTACAACTGCGGTTGTTACAACGCATAGCGGACTTATGGCTGTTTATGCAGATCGTTTTATTGACGCAACAGGTGACGGAACAGTGGCATATCTGGCAGGCTGTGAATATAAAATGGGTCGTGAAGATAATCTGACTCAGCCCGTAACGCTGGAATTTACAATAAACAATGTTGATGAAAGCCGCGCCATTATGTGTTTCGGAGGAAGTGATCCCGTCACACTCCCTGACGGGAAAAAATATTCTGATTTCTGTAAAGAATGTGAGAAAAACGGAATACTCCCAAAAAATGTTTCTATTGTGAGGCTTCATAAAACCTTTTATAAGGGCGAACGTAACGTTAATGCAACACAGATGAACTGTATAAACGGTCTTTTAAGCGAGGATATATATAAAGCTGAGGTAGAGCTCAGAAGTCAGATTGAGATTGTAATTGAATTTTTGAGAAAGTATATTCCCGGATATGAAAATTGCATGCTGAAAACATCTGCATCAACCCTCGGTGTACGTGAAACGCGAAGAATTACAGGTGATTACGTGATAAATGATGATGATGTGGAAAAAGGAAATCATTATGAAGATGCAGTGGTTCACAATGCCTGGTTTTTGATTGATATTCATAATCCTTCAGGAGGAGGTCAGGCGGAGGGACATTCCAAAATAGCTGAGCCCTATGATATCCGCTACGGTGCATTGCTTCCCAAAGGTATTGAAAACCTTATGACCGCCGGAAGATGCATTTCCGGTACACACAGAGCCCATGCTTCATACAGAGTTATGGCAATTTGTATGGCAACGGGTGAAGCCGCAGGAACTGCAGCAGCACTAAGCATAACAGAAAACGTAACTCCCAGAGAATTGTCTGCAAAAAAGGTAAGAACAGCTCTATCCGAGAAGGGCGTAAAATTTAACTGACAGGTGATTAAATGAATTTGATGAACACAAAACAATGTAAATGCGGAAAAGCACATACATTTGATTCTGAAGTTATATCAGGCAAAGGTGCTCTAAAACAATTATCGCAAGCAGTTAAGAAGTTTAATGTAAAAGAAGTGTTTGTTATAGCAGATATAAATACATTCTCTGCTGCAGGTGAAAAAACTTGTAAAATGCTTGAAGAAAATGAAATAAAAGTTTTTAGCTATATTTTTAAAAACGATTGTTTGGAGCCGAATGAAGAAAACGTGGGACTTGCTATAATGAATTGTAATCCCTCATGTGATGTTGTTGTAGGCGTGGGCTCAGGTGTTATAAATGACATCAGCAAGATTGTTGCAAATGTTACCGGAAAGCCTTATATTATAATTGCAACTGCACCTTCAATGGACGGTTATGCATCTGCTACATCTTCCATGACCATGGAAGGATTGAAAATCTCCTTAAACAGTAAATGCGCTGATGTAATTATAGGAGATACAGATATACTTTGCAATGCGCCGATGAAAATGATGTTGGCAGGGCTGGGAGATATGATTGCAAAATATGTAAGCATTTGCGAGTGGAGAATTTCCAATCTGATAACAGGTGAGTATTATTGTGAAGATATAGCACAGCTTGTAAGGGATTCCTTGAAAAAATGTGTGGATAATGCCGAGGGACTTTTGCAGCGGGATGAAAATGCGGTCAAGGCAGTATTTGAGGGGCTGGTTATATGCGGAGCTGCTATGAAATTTGCAGGTCTCTCCCGTCCCGCTTCGGGAGTTGAGCATTATTTATCTCATATCTGGGATATGCGTGGTGCAGAATTTGGTACACCTGCCGACTTTCACGGTATTCAATGTGCAGTGGGCACCTTGATTTCCATAAAGCTTTATGAAAAAATCAGAAATATATCTCCGAATAAACAAAAAGCTTTTGAATATATCAAAAGCTTTGACTTATGTGCATGGAACGAGGAATTGAGAAAGTTTCTCGGCAAAGGTGCCGAAAGTATGATTGCCCTTGAGAAAAAAGAACAGAAATACAATATTGAAAAACATAGGGCAAGACTTCAGGTTATTGTTGATAACTGGGATAATATTAAACAAATAGTGAATGAAGAATTGCCCGGTTACGGATATATGAAAAAATTATTTGAACAATTGGGCATACCAACATCAATGAAAGAAATTGGATTGGATGAGAAAATCCTGCCAATGACATTCAAAGCAACAAAAGATATAAGGGATAAATATGTGTTGTCCCGTCTCTGTTTTGATTTGGGAATTATTGATGAGATTGTTTAAAAAGTAAAATTTTTATAAAATGTTGCACCCTATTCACATCACTCGCGAGCGGTAGTCCCATTATACAAAACGGCAGACTTGTGGGTGCCGTCACTCACGTGCTTGTAAACGATCCAACACGGGGATATGGGATATTTATTGAGAATATGCTCTCGGAGACAGAGAAAATTAAATAAAATGAATGCTCGTCTATGCAACATAGGCGGGCATTTTTGTTTTACAAGCTTTATAATTGTTGTGTCCATTTGCTTGGAGCTATGCCGGTAAGCTTTTTAAATACCTTGCTAAAATAATATACATCAGAAAAACCGCACATTTCAGCGATTTGTTCAACAGTAAAAAGCTTCGATACAAGCAGAGTCTTAGCATATTCAACACGCCGATGTATTATGTATCTGTTTGGAGTAATAGAATAATTTTCTTTAAATAATTCCCCAAAACGCCGAAAACTGAGATTGCTTTCGGATATGGCTGAATTCAGACAGTTTTTCTCTGTATAATGCCCGTCAATATATGCTTTGGCAGCTACCGTTCGGTTATCTTTGGGAAAATACTTTTTTTGACGTATATGTTCTAACTTTGCACAGAATAAGTACAACAGGGACATTATTGTTAAATCGTCATTGGTATCCTGTGCAGTTTTTGCTTTTTCCAGAATAGCTACAAATTCATCTCCAACAGGCATTTGAATACAAAAACTATCGGTATCGATTTCATCATATGTGGTAAAATGAATTGAAAAAGCTTTGCCTGATTCATATACCTTTACACTGTAATCATCCTTTTGATTTAAAAAATAAATACAATTTCGTGATATTACAAATTCATCATCCTTGAATGTGTGAAGTGCCGAGCCTTCGAGTTGGATTCCAATAATGTGGTTTTTTCTGTTCCGGGCAACCCAACGTTTCATATTTGTATCATAAATCACCACTCCGTGTATATCCTTTACACGTAATTTTTGAAAATTCATTTAATATCGCCTCTGTTTTCATTTGATAAATATAGTATATATCTCGCACATCCCGATGTCAATATTTATTTCTGTATTTTACAAAATTTCTTTAGTTTTCATTGTTTGCAAATCAGCACTATGATATAATTAAATAAATAATTGGAGGCGAGAAAATGAATGAATTAATGTTGCGTAAGGAATTGTATTCGTATTATTTGACAGGCGATGCAGAACGTTCAAAAAACTTTGCCGAAAAATGCTTTGCGATTATGGACAGCCGCTATACCGACGGTATGAGTATCGTGGAACAAAAATTGCTTCAGTATGATGTTATTACAGAAAAGTTTGATCCGATTGTGTTTCGGTATTTGCCTTATTTTTACGAAACAGGAGTTTTAACTTCTCTGTCTGACGGTGCCAGAAATGCAAAGGGTCATTCTTTTATTCAGGCAAACGGATGGGTTTATACTCGCAATGAGCATCTTTTTGAAGAACAGGACAAAGCCCTTTACGAGCGTATGCGCGCGCACAAAGACGAAAATCTGTATTTAATTTGCGGACCGTATAATGATGTGAGTCAGCATTTTAATTTTAATTGCCGTCCCATTTTGGAAGTGGGACTTAAGGGGATTTATGAAAAAGCCGAAGCTGAGCTTGCACGCGCAAAAAATCACGAGGAAGAGGAATTTTTAAAAGCAGTATGTCATGGTATGCTTTCTTTGCGCAGCATGGCAGAAAAATTCTCTGACAAGGCAAAAGAAATGCTTCTTGATGAACAGGATGAAGAGTGCAGAAACAACCTTCTTCTCATTGAAAAAACGGCAAAACGTGTACCATGGGAAGCACCTGAAACTTTTTATGAGGCATTAGCCACATTGGCGTTTTTGCGTACAGCCCTGGGTTCTCTTGAAGGAGTCGGTCCAAATACTTTTGGAAGATTGGATAAGGATTTGATTCGCTTTTATCACGCCGATATCAAAAACGGAGTCATTACTCCGGAAAAAGCATATGAACTTATTTCACAGTTTCTTCTTCTGTGGGACTGTCATTATGACCACGATATGATAATGAAGGGTTATGCTGACCACGAGCTTGAAAACACTTATACTCTTGGTGGATGTGATGATGACGGTTCACCTCTTTACAATGAAATTACCGAAATGTTCCTAAGGGCAACAAGAGAAAAAAAGATTATCTTCCCAAAGATAATATGTCGTTATTCAAAGGAATCCCCAAAAGAGTATCTTGATGAAATAAATAAGTCAATTGTTAAGGGAACAAGCACCGTTCTGCTTCAAAATGACGATGCGACAATATCTGCACTTTTGCGTGCAGGAAGACCCGTAAAAGAGGCTCGTGATTACTATGTTTCAGGTTGTTGGGGAGTATCAACCAATCAGGAAAAATACGATCACGGAAGTTATCTGAACCTGCTTAAACCTTTTGAGTTTTCTATACACAACCTAACAGATAAAATGGAAAAAACAGGCATATTTACCGAATCTTTGGACGGCAGCGCAAACTTTGAAGAATTATATCAAAAGACACTGCGCAACTGTGAAAGACTTATTGATGCAAAACTTGATGTAACACGAAAGGGTGGACAAATATTTCATAAGGTTGACAGATTTCCGATTTTTTCATCTACTTCGGAAAACTGTATTGAAAATCATGCAGACTTTACAATGGGTGGTGGAAAATACAAAGACGACTATCAACTGATATTCGGGCTGCCTAATATTGTCGATTCTCTGCTTGCCATCAAAACTCTTGTTTATGACAGCGGAAAATATACACTTGCTGAATTTTTAAATGGGGTGCGTTCCAACTGGGAAGGTTATGAACAGATGCAAGCCGAGGCAAAAGCTGCTCCGGGATGGGGTGACGGAAGTGAGGCTTCATGTATGCTTGCAAACCGTTTCAACAATGACCTTTTTGAAATTTGCAGCAAAAAAGAAGGCACTTACGGCGGCAAAGTGCATATCGGACATCTTACATATACCGAAATCCGTTGGTGGGGAGAAAAAACTTTCGCAACTCCTGACGGCAGAAAAAACGGTGAATACTTCGCACAAGGGTTAACCCCATCACGCCTTAAGCACATACCTTACGTTACTGATGTTATAAATAGTTTTTCAGAACTTGACCCTTCCACATTGGCAGCTAATTCTGTAGTAAACATTATTTTACCCGGAAATATTTCACTTGATCGTTGTGAAGCTTTTCTTCGTGCTGTTGCAGGTACTGCAGTTCAATCGCTTCAGTTGAACTGTACTTCAAAGGAAGACCTTATCGACGCGCAAAAGCATCCCGAAAAATATCCCGATTTGATAGTTCGGGTAACAGGATTCTCTGCAAAATTCACCAGCCTTTCTCCTGAATGGCAAAATGAAATTATAACAAGGAATTTTTATGAATAACTTAAAAGCAACCATATTTGATATACAGCACTGTTCATTTGTGGACGGTCCCGGAATACGGACAACGGTGTTTTTCAAAGGGTGTAATTTAAGATGCAAATGGTGTCATAATCCCGAAAGCCAAAATTTCCAAAAGGAAATATTATTTTATAAAAACAAATGCACAGGATGTGGAAGATGCAAAGCATTAACTGTGGCTGATGAAAATTTTATTTGCTTTAACGATGCAAAAGAAATCTGCGGAAAAGAATATACAGTTGATGAGGTTTTTGCTGAAGTTATAAAGGACAGGGCTTTTTACGAAACATCAGGCGGCGGTGCAACTTTTTCGGGCGGTGAATGTATGCTCCAGATTGATTTTCTGACTGAAATTCTGAAAAAAAGCAAAGAAAAAGGTATACACACAGCGGTTGATACCGCAGGACATATACCCTGGGAAAACTTTGAAAAGATTCTTCCGTTTACCGATTTGTTTTTGTATGACATCAAAGCTATGAATGAAGAAATCCATAAGGAATATACAGGGGTTACAAATACTTGTATCCTTGAAAATCTGAAAAAACTGCTGAAATCGAATGTTGATGTTTGGGTAAGGATTCCCATTATTCCAGATGTAAATGATACAGAAGAAGAAATGAAAAATATCAAAGCTTTTTTTGATATAAACGGCTATCCTTCAAAAATTGAAGTACTTCCGTATCATGCTATGGGAGAACACAAATACGAAGCACTCGGAAAATCTGTCGAAAAATTTGATGTTCCGGATAAAGAAAAAATTGAAAAACTCAAAAATATTGTTGTCCCATATTGACATCACTCGCGAGCGGCAGCCACGCGAAGCTGTAACCCACGTTCCCCTGAATGACCCCACAAGAGGGTACGGGATATTTATAAAAAATATACCGGCAGAAATTAAAAAAGATTAAATAAGATAAATGCTCGTCTATAATAGGCGGGCATTTACTTTATAGTGCAAAAAAAGATAAGACATTTTTAAAATTTTGTGTTATAATATAATAAAGGTGGTGAGAAAAATGTATAACGGGATCAAAAAAATAGAAGATGTTATTGACTACATTGAATCTAATCTGATGGGAGAGCCTGATTATAATGAAATGGCAAAAATAATGACTTTATCGGTTTATGAATTCAGGCGAATATTTTCATTTGTGGTAGGATGTCCGGTATCTGAATACATCCGCAAAAGAAAGCTTTCCCTTGCCGCTGCTGAAATTATCTCGTCAGACAAGGCAGATATATCAGAAATAGGCGAAAGATACGGATATTCAAACCAATCAGCATTCGCAAGAGCATTTAAAGAACATCATGGTGTAGCTCCGAGTTCTTGTCTGAATGAAACTCCGACAATAAATCTGTTTACCCGGCCTAATTTTTCTGTAAGCATTTCCGGAAGAGAAGATGTACCTTTTAAACTTATTAAAACCGATACATTTTATATAAAAGGGTTTTCGGGCATATCCCCAATAACCGACAGTTGTTGCTGTGAGGATGTATGGAATGCTTTTTACGAAAGCGAAACCGACAAGGCTCTTAATACAGACAAACTTTATGTGTCCTATCTGAATCAAGGTGAAAATGTAAGCTGCTGTATAGGAGAAAAATCAGATGACGGGCAAAAAATATCCGGTTCAAAGTGGGCGTGCTTTACGCTTGATACCGTGAATGACGATGCAGTAAATGAGATATACTGCAAAATTATATATGAATGGTTACCCTCGGCAAACTTAAAAAGAAATGAAAATATGCCTACTGTTGAGGTTTATCCCTTTGATATGTCAGAGGACGGCTTTGAGTGGGAAATACGAATACCAATAGAATAGGAGACTGAAAATTATGGCAAAAATTGTTTTAATCACAGGAGCTTCAAGCGGTTACGGAAAGGCAACTGCAAAGGCATTTAAGGATAACGGTGATACCGTTGTTATGACCGCCAGAAATTATGACAAGCTTGAGCAGGCAAGAAAAGAGGTTGGCGGAGACATGGCGTTTTCAATGGATGTTACAAAACCTTCCGACTGGGAAAACGCAGTAAAAATCATTAAGGAAAAATACGGCAGACTGGATATACTTGTAAATAACGCAGGTGGAGGAATAACCATTAAAGAGGTAAGCGAATTTACAACAGAAGAAATAGATTCTACAATTAAGCTGAATCTTAACAGCGTTATTTACGGATGCCGTGCCTTTGCACCTATGATGAAAGAACAGAAATGCGGAACAATGATAAATATTTCCTCTGTATGTGCACGCCAGTGCTGGCCTACCTGGAGTGTTTATGCTGCTGCAAAAGCAGGTGTGCTTAATTTTTCAAAGGGAATGTACCTTGAGATGCAGCCTCACAATGTGAGAGTTACCTGCGTTGTTCCCTCCTCTGCAAGCACAGGCTTCCAGAGTGCCTGCGGAATTGGCGAAACCACCGACAAGCTTCTGCCGGAGGATATTGCGGAAACTGTATTATACATAGCAAATCTTCCTCAGCGTGCTGTTGTTGAAGATGTAACCGTTTGGGGAATTGACAAGCAGGTGAATCCTCTTTAAGGAGCGATATTATGAATCACATATTTATTGAAGCTGAAAGCTTCAGAACAAAAGGCGGTTGGGTTATAGATACCGCATCCATGGAAACTATACATTCAGCATACCTTATGGCACACGGAATGGGTAAACCGGTGGAAGATGCTTTTACCGATTTTGAAATTACCGATAACGGAACCTACAGCATCTATGCCCTTACAAGAGATTGGACTGCTATATGGGATGTAAAGGACTCTGCAGGAAAGTTCACAATAAAAATTGATGGCACAGAACTGGAAAATACACTTGGCACCAACGGGAAAGAATGGTCGTGGCAGCTTGCAGGGAAAATTGAGCTGAAAAAGAGTAAGCATACGATTGCTTTGCATGATTTAACAGGATTCAACGGAAGATGCGATGCTATATATATTACCGATTCTGATGATGTTCCTGACAGCGATATTTCGGTTATTGATAAAATGAGAAGAGAACTTAACTGGAAAGAAATCAAAGACTCCTCCACCACTTACGACCTTGTAGTTGTCGGTGGCGGCATTGCCGGAATTTGTACAGCACTTACAGCGCTCAGAAGCGGCGTGAATGTTGCGCTGATTAACGACCGCGGTGTACTTGGCGGATGTAACAGCAGTGAGGTGCGTGTATGTATGGGTGGAATGATACACCTGCCCCCGTATCCTGCTCTCGGCAATATTGTTAAAGAAATTGCGCCTGTTATGGGTCACCCCCGTATATACCGCGAAGAATACTTTGAGGATTTTCGCAAAAAAGCTGCTTTTGAGGTTCCTGAAGGTCAGAGAGCCAAAAGTGAAATATTCTTAAATGAATTTGTTACCGATGTAGAACATGACGGTGGCAGAATTACAGCGGTAATCTGCACAAACACTTTAACAGGCAAAAAAACAAGAATAGGTGGTATGTTGTTTTCGGATTGCAGCGGTGACGGAATTCTTGCGCGTAAAATGAAATGCGAAACCATGTACGGAAGAGATGCGGCAGAGGTGTTCGGAGAATCCCTTGCTCCGGAAAAGCATCAGAATCTGGTTATGGGGCACTCTATACGCTGGTACTCAGAAGAAGAAAATGGTTTTGTTGATTTCCCTGATATTGACTGGAATTTAAAGATTGATGACGATTCCTGCCTTAACTGTACCTCCGGGGACTGGGAGCAGGAAACCGGCTTTACACGGAATATGGTTACCGAAGCGGAATATATCCGTGACTACGGTCTGAGAGCCATTTACTCAAACTGGGCTTTTCAGAAGCATCACTTTAAGGATAAAGAAAAATTTGCCAATCTGAAATTAAAGTGGGTATCTCATATGGGAGGCAAAAGAGAAGGCTACCGTGTTAAAGGCGACTATATCATTACACAAAACGATATAGAAAACAAGGTTAAACACGAGGATGCAACCGCTTGCCTTACCTGGAGCATTGATATGCACTTTCCCGACCCGACCAATGAAAAAGAGTTTGGAGAGGCATTCCGTTCTTTTGCATATCACAGAGGATTTCCTATCCCTTATCCCATGCCTTACCGCTGTCTGTATGCAAAAGATGCCAACAATCTTTTTATCGGAGGCCGTCTTGTAAGCACCAGTCATGTGGCATTTTCTTCCGTCAGGGTTATGCGTACTCTCGGAGAGCTTGGCGAGGTTGTCGGACTGGCAAGCTCAATTTGTAAAAAGCATAACTGCATGCCGAGGCAGGTGTATACTGAGCATCTTGACGAGTTTAAAGTGCTTCTGACTAAAGGTGTTGCCAGTCCTGACGCCTTTAATTGCGGTATCGGCGAAAGCGAATCTTATCATTTTAAGGATATTGGATGGTGGCATATGAAGGATGGGACTTGTTCGGAT
>JAZQCS010000015.1:0-36518 GCA_045546415.1 Clostridia bacterium
GTACCACGGAGCTTGTTAAGAACAAGAGTTGTAATTGCCTCACCCTCAACATCCTCAGCAACAATAAGAAGCTTCTGACCGGTTTGTACAATCTGTTCAAGAAGAGGAAGAATTTCCTGAATTGTAGAAATCTTTTTATCCGTAATAAGAATGAGGGCATCATCAATAACAGCTTCCATTTTTTCAGTATCTGTTACCATATAGGGAGAGATATAACCTCTGTCGAACTGCATACCTTCAACAACATCGGAATAGGTTTCAGCGGTCTTTGACTCTTCAAGAGTAATAACACCGTCGGTGGATACCTTTTCCATAGCATCAGCAATAAGGTCGCCTACGCTTTCGTTTGCAGCAGAAATTGCAGCAACTCTTGCGATATCTTCCTTGCCCTTGATTTTTTCACTGCCGCCTGCAATGGATTTCACAGCAGCATCAACAGCATCGCTCATACCCTTTCTGAGAATCATGGGATTTGCGCCTGCGGCAATGTTCTTAAGGCCCTCTCTTACCATAGCCTGTGCAAGAAGTGTAGCAGTTGTGGTACCGTCACCGGCAACATCGTTTGTTTTTGTAGCAACTTCCTTTACAAGCTGAGCTCCCATATTTTCAAAGGGATCCTCAAGCTCAATTTCCTTTGCAATTGTAACACCGTCATTTGTAATAAGCGGTGCGCCGAATTTCTTATCAAGAACCACATTTCTGCCTTTTGGTCCAAGTGTAATCTTTACTGTGTTTGCAAGAGTGTTAATGCCCTTTTCAAGAGCCTTTCTTGCTTCTTCACCGTGTAATAACTGTTTAGCCATAACTTTTTATACTTCCTTTCTTATTCTACAATGGCAAGAATATCGCCCTGTCTTACAATGGTAAGTTCAACTCCGTCAATTTTAACCTCAGTACCTGCATATTTGCTGACAATTACCTTGTCACCGGGTTTAACCTGCATAACAACCTCATTGCCGTCAACCACGCCGCCGGGTCCAACCTCTACAACCTCTGCAACCTGAGGCTTTTCCTGTGCAGAGCCGGGCAGAACAATACCGCTCTTTGTTGTTTCTTCACTTTCGGTAGCTTTAATAACTACTCTGTCAAGTAAGGGTTTCACTTTCATTTTCTTTTCCTCCTATTTATATAGAAATTTATTTAACAAAATCTTTTTGTTAGCACTCGAAGCCGCTGAGTGCTAAACCCATATTTATATATTACCACTTTTTGAAATTTTTTCAAGTTTTCAAAATTGGTTTATTTTAAATTACAGCTATTTTTCTTTTGTTTTCTCATGTTTTCTTTGTTTTTTAATAAATTATAAGATGTATTCCTGTTTATTCGACATTATTTGCTTTGCAACCCTTATTCCGTCAACGGCAGCACTCATAATTCCGCCTGCATATCCGGCTCCTTCACCGCAGGGATACAACCCTTTCACAGTTAAAGACTGCATATCCTCTCCCCTTGTTATTTTAAGAGGTGAAGAGGTACGGCTTTCAATTCCCACAAGGGGAATATTATCACTTGCAAAACCGGGGATTTTTCTGTCAAAGCTATGTAGCCCATCTTTAAGGGTTTTGGTCATAAATTCAGGAAAAAGCTGATGCAAATCCGTTCCCTTAGTGCCTCTTGAATATGTTGCAGCAGGATCTGAAAGGGTGGTTCTGCCTGCAAACAAATCACCGCAGGTCTGGGCAGGAGCAGTATAATCTCTTCCCCCAAGTTCAAAGGCTTTTTGTTCCAGCTGTCTTTGAAAATTCATACCCGAAAGTGCATCGTTACCAAAATCCGCAGGTCCCACAGTTACCACAATGCCGCTGTTGGCAAATTTGCCGTCACGGGCGTGACAGCTCATTCCGTTGGTAACTGTTCCGCCCTCCTCCGAAGCTGCCGGCACAATTTCACCGCCGGGACACATACAGAATGAGTAGCAGCTGTGCTTTTCTCCGTTATATTTCAAAAAATACTCCGCTGCTTCAAGCCCGTATTTCCCTGCAGCATCCCCATACTGTGCATAATTTATAAACTCCTGGGTATGCTCAATTCTCACGCCCATGGCAAATGCCTTAGGCTCCATAAACACACCGTTTTTAAAAAGCATTTCAAAGGTGTCACGGGAGCTGTGGCCGATTGCAAGAACAAGTGCCTCACAAGGAATTTCCTGTCCGTTTATTCTTATGCCCGAAAGTGTTCCGTTATGTGAAATCCCTTCAAGCTTTGTTTCAAAAAGAACTGTGCCGCCAAGACGGATTATTTCCATACGGATATTTTTAACCACATTTTTGAGAATATCAGTGCCTACATGAGGCTTTGCCTTGTAAAGAATATCCTCAGGAGCACCGAACAAATGAAGAGTTTTCAACACAGTATCGCAGTAAAAATCGTTAATCCTCGTTGTAAGCTTTCCGTCAGAAAATGTACCTGCACCACCCTCTCCAAACTGAATGTTGGAAAGAGTATTCAGCCCTCCGCCTTTTTTAAAGGCGTCCACATCCGCTGTTCTGCTGTCCACATCTCTGCCTTGCTCGATAATTATTGGGTTATACCCATGCTTTGCAAGAATGTAACCGCAGAAAAGCCCAGCCGGTCCCATACCGGCAATTACCGGCGGATGTCCGTAATGTGCCGTTGTCTCAAACTGTTCATTTTGCTCAGTCACAAGCCGCACGTCATTTGTTACGGTAACAGCTATGCCCTCTTTAACCTCTGCAATAAGGCTGTAAACAAACTGAATATGATTCTTTCTGCGTGCATCCACAGATTTTTTTGCAATGTTAATTTTCAGTATCCCGGAGGGATTTATTCCGAGAGTTTTTGCCGCAATGCTTGTATCCGGAACCACCTCCGGCGGCAAAACAACATTGTTTATTCTGATTTTCATTTTATCACTCTTTGTAAATTACTGTGTTTCCACAATTATTATTCCACAGGGTCATACTTGATTGATATGTCCACCGTTCCGTTTTCATCCTTTGCAAGGTGCAGACCTTCGGGGATAATAAGATTTACCGTAGCTTTCTGAGGAACAGAGGACGGACTTATCATAACTGTTGCAAGGCTTGCTTCAATTTTCTCGTTCTCTTCAAGAACCTTGTCCTCACCTACAACCCTGACAGTTTTTTTGTCAAGCTCAACCGACACATTGTATTTATCCTTTATATATGCCGGAATTATGCTTTCATCCACAATTATATCAGTTTCTCTCACACGCTCAATCTGTACGGGTACAATGTTGTCATAGGTTAATTCCTTATCGAATATTTCGTTACCCTCGGAATCAAAGGGCACCGCCTTATACATAACCTCACCGGTTTTTTCAATGGCATCGGTGTTGATTTTAACATCAAAGCCTTCTATTTTTGAAACAACTGCGGTAGGTCCGCTTGCCGGGATAAACTCGTCAATCAGCTTAATCTCATAGTTTTCCCTTTTCTTTCCGTATACATCAAGGAGCACGGGTACGCTTTTTTTCTTGCCTGCATCCATTGTTACGTTTATGGTTTCGGGCTTGATTTTTTTTATTTCAACGCCGTGGGGTCCTGTAACCTTCACCTTAAGAGTGTATTCACCTGCGCCCTTAATTCCGCTGAAATCCACAGTTGCAACATAGTCATCGTTTGCCTTGCTTACCATTCTCCAGGGGCCGTCAACCTTTACATCTATTTTTTCAGGTGGCGTACCAATGAAGAAAAGCTCTTTGTTTGTAATAAGCTCCGAAAGACCTTCGCACACCACATTTGTAACTGTAAGGTTTGCCGTACATTCAGGATTTGTTCCAACAACAACATAACACCAGAAGCCAATGGATATAAGAAGGGCAACAATGGTATAAACAAATTTGTTTTCAAAAAGTTTTTTCATTACTGTTTACCCACCTTTCCCTTTAACCATTTTTTCTTTTCTCCGGTTTCGGTTTCCACCACAAGAAGTTCATTAAGCTTTGCCGAAAGCCCGTCCACCGTAAGACCTCTTTCTATGGTACCCTCCCGGGCAATGGATATTTTACCGGTTTCCTCAGATACCATTATGGATATACAGTCCGAAACCTCGGTAATGCCAATACCCGCTCTGTGTCTTGTACCCATTTCCTGATCAAGGTTTTCAAGACCCGTAAGGGGCAGATAGCAGTTTGCCGCAGATATTCTGTTGTTTTTAATTACAACAGCGCCGTCGTGAAGGGGCGTATTTGGATAAAAAATGTTCTGCAGCACCGCACTTGTAACCAGGGAATCTACCGGTGAATATTTACCAATGAGCATTTCGTCAAGCTTTACCTCCCGTTCAAAAACAATTATTGCTCCTGTCTTCGATGCGGAAAAAATACGAACCGCGTTGCACACCTGACGAATAATTTCAGTTGTGTTTTCGGCTGTATCCTCGTCGTTTTTCATAAAGTTGCCCAGAGTGTTTCTGCCAACCTTTTCGAGAGCTTTACGAAGCTCCGGCTGGAAAAGAATTATAAGCGCAATCAAGCCCACCTGCATGGTGTTGCGCAAAATAAAATTCACGCTGTTGAATCTGCACCATTCACTTATAAGTGTTGTGAAAAGCAGAATTGCAATACCCTTTATAATCTGCGCGGCTCTTGTACCGGTAACCAGCTTCATAAGCTGATAAATAAGATACGCAACTATAAGAATATCAATTATATCGTTAACCTTTACTCTGGATAAAAAATCAAGAGCAGACTGTATAATTCCTAACATTTTTTCCTTCCCCTCTATTCGTCAAATTTATTCATAATAATTCCGGACATAAGCCTCGGATAAAAGCTGTTTGTGCGTTTCGGCACAAGAGTCCCCTCAATTGCCAGGTTATACATTTCCGTCGGTGTCATAGGGTTTACATAAAAAGCACAAATGGCTTTTTCCTCTCTTACTGCCCTTTCACCCTCTTCAACCGAATACGCATAGGCGACATAATTTTTAAAATTTTCCTTGTTTACGCCGAAAACCTCTCCGAGAATTTTTTTATGTAACAGCTCTGAGTCTGTTTTTATGTCCTCTGCGGTTTTTTCTCTCGGCATAAGCAGATAATAATAATCCTTGCCGGTAAACATCACAACCGGCCTTCTTGCTTTTACCTCATCAAGCTTAAGCCTGATTTTTTCGCAGTCATATTCTCTTATATATGTTTTTATAACCTCAAAATCCTTTTCAAGCTTTTGCACCGTTTCCTCTTCATTGAACTGTTTGTTTTTCAGCAAACGGTGAACGGGGTTTATAACCGGACATTGCTCAGTTACAGGCATAAGTGTTGCCATAACATAGTTGAATTCTTCCTCACCGCTGTATTCCACAACGGTATCCTTCATTTTTTTATAATAGTTCACCGCTGTTTCGTATCTCAGATGACCGTCGGCAACCACAAGCTGTTTTTCACCAAACAAAGCTTTGATTTCAGCAATTTTTTCTTCGCTTCGGAGAGCAAAAATGCTGTGAGTAACACCATATAAATCCGTAAATTCCAGTTGAGGCTCCGCTTTTGTATCAAGTGCCTCGCCGATTTTGTTTCCGGCATCATCATAAAGTGCAAGCACGCTGCTGAAAACAGTTCCCGTTGTTGCCATAAGGTTGTAGCGGTCACTTTTATAATCACTGTAAGCAAAGGAATTTGTTTCCTCATGAGGTTTGAAAACTCCTTCCTCAATTTTAACCTTACAGATTATTCCGCAATTTTTCATATGCTTGCCGTTTAACAAAAACTCCTGTCGGTATATGTACACCGCAGGCTCTTCATCCATACGGACAATTCCCGTATTAAGCCAGTTTTTAAGGCTTTCCGCCGCCTCAGAATATTTGTTTTCTTCGCCCTTGGGATGTTCAAGACGAATGACATTAAACGGGTGGTTTCCGTAGGTTTCCTCAATAAGCTCCTGTTCCTCGGCATGACAATGAGGAGCAGTTACAGATGAAAGGTCGCCTACAATTTCTCCATCAAACATCATAGCTTTAAATTCTTTAATTATTGCCATAAATTTCTTCCTTTCAACAACGCAAAAAGGGTATATGCCATACAAAAATGCGCATAATATTTTCCGGGACGCAATAAACAAACCGGAGGAAATATAAATGAAAAACTTTTATACCGGAATGATTGCAGGTGCCACAATAGGTGCCATTGCCGGAATGTTAATTGACCCTATGAATGACAAGCAATCCAAAGCCATGAAAAAAACCGCAAAAGGACTTTTTTCCACAATAGGCTCAGCTATGGACTGTATGTTGGGTCACTGACATTGTCATTTTTAAAGATTCGGGCGGTTTTTTAACCGTCCGGATTTTTAATTTTTAATGATGTATTCCGCTATTATTTTACCCTGAATGTACATATCGTAGTTTTCCGAGGCTTTATCAACAGCTTTTACCGCAATACAAAGAGTATCGGTGCCGTAATAATCCATATCCTTTGCAAAGGCTTTTTCTGTAATATCCGTTGCTACCGGCTTACCCTTGCTGTTGCAAATAAGCTTTCCTTCAGATGCCTCTTCAAAAAGCCCGTCAATTTCAAGAAAAACCTCAAGCAGCTCTTTTTCAGCCACAATAACCGTAGAATTTCCGTTTACAAGCTGATTTACCGCTTTAATTTCATTTGATGTCTGCAGCTCTGCAGAGTCCTGACGGGGAACTGCAACCTCGGTTATAACGGCTGTTGCCTTGCCGTCTCCGTTTATATCTTCTATCAGAGCCGAAAAGGTTTCCTCCAGATTTTCAGTAACCTCAGGAACACGGCTGTTCCGGGTCAAAATAAGTATTTCCGCATCAGGCTCAGGAATGCTTGCGCATCGCACTGCGGTAAATACAATAACAATTACCGCCACCAGAACCGATATGATTATTTTTTTGTTGTAAAACCAAAAGTTTTTCCAGAAATCCGGTTCACCGGGTTTCAGTAACTCTCTGTAAGATTTATCCATGCTGTTTCACCTTTTTAAAATAAAAAAAATATCCATTATAATATTCGACAAAGGTTACATAAACCCTTCTTTTAATAGAAAAACAACCAATGTAAAATACATCGGCTGTTCTCTTTTTGTAATAAGTTTTTTTGAAGAAATACACCCTATCCTATCTTGTATCCTTTTGAAATAAGCTCATTAATTATACTCATGCCAATTTCACGGTTTTCAAAGAACACTCGTTTTGCATTTGGTGTTTTCTTTATTGTTATGGTCTTTTTTGTTTCGTCAATCCAGGCAGACCAACCCTTATTATTCTGAACATCACTCATCAAGCATTACCACCTGCGGAACGGGAGCGTTCCTTTTCTCTTCTGACCATTGCCAGGTCGGAACAAAAGCTTCTGCCGTGCCGTATACAACATATTTACCGTCAGCGGATTTCAACTCAAAGCTTCCGTCAGGTAAAAAAGTAATAGTCGCGGTAAAAGAATCTGTTCTGACATTATTACCCTCCGTAAAATATAATTCTGTCGATATGGTATTTTCATCAATAACCGTTATCACAGAATCAATTTCCGAATGTATTCTGTAAGTGTTAAAAGTTTCCCCGTTATTTCCATTAAAGGTATCAAACTCCATATTAACATCAATCAGTTTTTTATCTATATTATACCATACTATACTTTCATCCTTGCTGCCACGCACTACTTGCATTTCGTTTAGTCTGACAGCAGACGGTATCACTGTTTTTTTAACCGTCCCGGACATTTCGCTCATTTTCCCCACTTCTCTCGCCCGCTCATCATACTCTCGTGATACAATCTCATGTCCGGTAAAAAACATATCAATTTTCAATTCTCCAATTTTAACATATGTAATCGGAAAAGCTAACACACCTTCACCAGCTGGAATGGGAAGCTGTATAATATTACCCTTTTGATTGTCGTAAACTTTCTCACCGTCAATTTCCACAGTAAATAAGCCCTCTAAGTCACTCCCTCTACTGTAAATTCGGGTTACTTTATTCAGCTTTATTTTTACTTTCCCTGCTTTTTTCTTATCATCCATATCCATATAATCAAAATCAGCTTCAAAACCGGTACGGTATCCTGTTTTCGATATTTTTGCCTCTGCGTTATAGGCAAGATTTGAAAATGAATTTACACCGACAAGCTTTTCCATCTGTATGTAATCAGTATAATATTCAGCTTTTGCACCATCGAATCCGAACAACATCATTGAGTTAAACTTTGATGTTACATTCCTCCTGTTTTTCAAGCCAACCGTATTCATAGCTTTGTCTTCATACAGTTTCATTTTTTTCAGATATTCATAAGGCACATAAGTTATTCCCGCTTCTATGTAGGGGGCATTTTTCATAGTGTATTTTTCTCCGGCAATCACAACCTCATTGCTACCAATTTCACAGGTTGATGACCAGGAATGCTTAGGCGGAACGACTGTTTCCCTATAATCTTCCGAATCTTGACCGTTTTCATGAAATCCCACAGAAATCATAGTCATACCTGTTGTCCAGAAATCCACGGTAATAACACCGTTATTGTATTTGATTTTATCATCCTCTACATCAGAGTTATTCAAGAATTCCCTCAGTGGCAAATAGTATTCTCCGTTCTTCTTAATCGGCACAAATTCTTTGTACATTCCATTTCCATAAGTTGAAATATACACATAATCATCTTTCAACAAAGAGGAAACAAGTGGAGCAACTTCGTTTGCCAATACCACGCTGCCACAGGTGAGTGCAAACATAAGTATCATACATAATACCATTCCCAACACACTAAATTTTCTCTTTTTCATAATCATTTCAAACCTCCTTTTAAGTTGTTTTTTGCTTTTAACCATATTGCTCGACAGAGCCGGTGAAGTCTGACAGACCATAGAAAGTATCATTGTGCTGTACTTTTTCTTATCTGCCAAATCCATTTCTTTTGTCACTTGTTCATCGCAGGCATATTCGCACGCTTCACCAATTAAATTCACCATAAAGTAAGTAATGGGATTAAACCAACAAATTGAATTGACAATTACCGCAAAAAGCTTAAGCCATGAATCGTGATGTCTGTAATGTACCATTTCGTGCTTGATTGCAAGGTTATAATCATCCTCATTCATTTCAATTTCAGGAATCGCAAGTGTCGGTCTGAAGAATCCGAATACAAGCGGTGATGATATCAGCGGACTCTTAATAACTTTCAAGCCCTCTATAACATCGTGTGTATCAAATCCGCAGATTTTCTTTTTAAAGCGGAAATAAGATATAAAATATCTGCATATTGAAATTATAAATCCTGATAACCACACGGATACTAAAATTTCCTGCATTGTAATTGGATTTGATTTTCTGACTATGTTCGATGGCTTTGGTAACACATTATTCTTTACCGTTTTTGGAGCCTCTTGTGGTGCTTCCTGTAGCGGTGCCGTATCATTTTTCGTTTCCGGAGCTGTACCTTCTGATTCGGTAACATTTGTTACTTGATTTATAGGCACTTCAGGAAATGCTATATCCCCAATATTCATTGGCAAAATAAATACAAGCATTGCAATTAAGCTTATGTAATATAATGCCTTGCCACCAAGCAACGATAAAAGTTTATTTTTGAATATCAACAATGCCGAACAAATTACAGAGCCTGCAAGGGTTGATATTATTATTGACTCTAACATCATTAATCACCCTGTTCCTCTATAAACCTTTTGAGTTCATCAATATCCTCTTTTGAGAAATCCTCATCACGGAAAAGAGCAGAAATAAGACTTCTTGCACTCCCCCTGTGTATGGATTTTACAAATTCTTTTGTCTGCATTGCCTGATATTCCTGTTCCGAAATAATTGCTTCATATTCGTGAACATGGCTTCGACCAATCTTTTCTGATCTTAAGCAGCCTTTGTCAATAAGTCTGCCTGCAAGTGTGGAAATAGTCGTAAGCTTTTTATCAGGCATTTTCTCGGCAAGCTCACTCGTGGTTACCTTATCGTTTTTGTCCCAGATTATCCGCATAATCTCCATTTCGGTTTCTGATATTTTCATTGTAGTTTCTCCTTTCGTTTCTACATCTTGTTTTTATTATACACCATGTAGAAGCGAATGTCAAGAGTTTTTTCTTTTTTTCTCTGTATTAGATAAGCATCTGTATGTATAAATCACCTTTCCATTCAGTTTTTTGAATCTCCAACAAAAGAAGCAAGGTATATTTCAACCTTGCTCCTATGGGATATACACTATCAGTCCAAACAATTGGATATTGTTTATTTCTTTACGCATAAGTATGGTCCTGAATCCAATTCATGTGTATGAATATAAATGAAAAATCTGTTGCTGACCTGAAACGGATGTGCCAAATGATACGGGGTTTTTGTACATATATCAAACTGAAATCAGCCGGTGAAGGTTACCCTTTCTGTCAGAGGAGTTATGGAAAGAAAATCCTTCCACACAAGGCAGGCTATCTCATCATAACCGGTAAAGGTTTCGCTGAGCGGCAGCCGGGCTCTTGAATGAATTCTGCACCCGGCAAGGCATTTATCCTTATACAGAGCAAAAATCACATAATAGGAATTGGGATAGGCTTTGTTTATTACTATTTTTATTTTATCTCCGGATTTTTCAAATATAACCGGTTTGCCTATATATTGCCATATGCTGAAATTGTCAAAGGTAAGCCCCGTCAACCGGGCATGGACTTCAAATGAGGGTGTGGCGTAAACATTCATTGTGAAATCTCCCAGCAGGTTATTCTGCCCGTCGTACACTTTTCCCTTTGTGTATTTATCACCCGAAAGATTTTCAAGCATTACGGTGCAAATGGGCAGATTTTCCACACAAACGGTAATGGAATCACCGGTATCAGTGAATTTGTAGGTGTGCATTTTTTTTACATCTATGCCGGTCGGCACGGGAATCACAAAGGATTTTGCGTCACCGAACTTTCCGGAAACAACAGAAAGCACATAGTTTTTACCCTGTTCTCCCAAGGAGGAATGCCACAAATCGAAATCGATACCAAAACCCAAACCGGGCTCAGCGGGAGAATAAGCTCCATACATACCCGAACCTTTGTGAGGACTTCTCAGGCTTACGCCCTGATGCACACCCTGACCTGACCCGGGAACCTCCGCACCAAGGTCAGCCTGATACATTACGGTACCGGAAACCGAAACATTGCAGGCAAGCCGTTTAAAATTATGCGGAAAGGTTACCGTTCCGTTCTCAATAACCGGAGTGGTATTATGAACAGGTTCAGCGTACCAGAATTGTGTGAAATCCTCAGCATCTGTTGTGAAAATATCTTCTGCGGTTACCGAGTCAAAATTCTCCCGGTAAACCAACTTATACTCATTTTTAACAATGGCAGAAGCCGGGGTTTTGTTAATTACCGGGTACTGTGCCCCTTGTGTCCAATCCATACCAAGAACGGTCATATTGAGAGTTTTAAGCAGGGTTCCGTCTGTATATTCCTGAAGGGTCAGTATTTTGGAATTTACAATAGTCCCCTTCATGGTTGATGTCAGGGTGCTGTCGCTGTAACAGTTTTTAACGGTGCCTGAGCTGATATTATCCCCCACAACACCGCCAACGCGCGCACCGTTTAATGTGTTGCCCAACACAAAGCAGTTTTCAACCATACCGCCACAGTTCTCTCCCGCAATGCCTCCTGCTACACGGCTTGTAGCTGTAATATCAGACCTTACAACATAACAGTTACGGACAGCTCCGCCGTTTATACAGCCTGCAAGACCGCCCGAACGGCAATCCACCGAGCCGCTTTTTATTACAGTGTCGGCTACGCCTAAATTTTCAACAATGCCGTTTACCACACCAAACAATCCGAAGGCGCTGTATTCGGCTGCATCCTGAACAGTAACGCCTGATACAACGTGCCCTCTGCCGTCAAAATGACCTGCAAAGCCTGATTCGGTCCGCCAGTTTGCATTTGTGCCGATGGGTTCCCAGCTTATGTCCGATAAATCCACATCGGTTTCCAATACAACATATTTTCCCCGGAAGCTGTTGCCGCGGTTTACGGCATCGGCAAACGCAATAAGGTCATCCTTTTCCGAAATTACATAAGGATTTCCGGGAGAGCCGTCCTCTCCGGTCAGCTGAAGTCCGTTTACAGCCGTTTGTATGACATTTACAGCGTTTGCAATATCTTCATCGGTTGCATTTTTATCGGCAACAACCGCTTCACCGCGGGTTATTGCCTCGGACAGAGCCGCAAAGCTGTCAGGAGTATAGAAAAATCTGCTATAGCTTTCTGCCTTTGCAAGGGCATCCCTCAGAACTGCCGTGTTGGTTACGGTTGATTCAAAGGTATATGTTCCGGATTTCAGGTTAATCTGTGCTCTGCCATTGGCATATGCCACAAATTCAACTCCCGGAACATCTGTTAAAACATCTTTTCCGCTTTCTGTAACCATGCTGTTTTTCTGTACAGGCAGATAAAGTGTAGCTGTGGTGTTTGCCGGAACTGTTGCGGTATATGTAAGCTTTGTCCCGTTTTGAATATTCCATCCGCTTTCGATTCTTCCGTAAACAGAGTCGTAATAACCCTTGGCGCTTGTAATTGTTCCGCCAATTGTTGGCTGAAGGATAAAATGCTTATATGAAACGGCTTTTTCGTCCTTTTCAATGCCTAACATATAGCGGTACATCCATTCTGCAACAGAGCCATAGGAATAATGGTTAAAAGAGTTCATACTCACAGGTCCGAAACCCGATTCCTTTGTGTAGGAGTTCCATCTTTCCCATATGGTTGTTGCTCCCTGATTTACCGAATAAAGCCATGAGGGATATGTTTCCTGCTGAATAAGGGCATATGCCACATCGTCGTATCCCATCTCCGAAAGAACGGGACAAAGGTAGCTTACACCCACAAAGCCCACAGCCAGATGCATATTGTTTCTTTTAATGTTGTCAACAAGCTGAGCGGCAATAATTTTCCGCTGATTTTCATTTTCCGCAAGGTCAAACTGAAGAGCCACTATGCAGGCTGTCTGTGTTGGAGTTTCTACCCAGCCGTCAGCATTTAAAAACCTGTTTCTCCAGGCGGATTTTACATTTTCGGAAAGCTGTTTATAATATGCCGCATCCTCTGTTTCTCCTAAAAGCTGTGCCATTTCGGACAACAGATATGCGGAATATGCAAAATATCCTGTGTTTGTAAGTGAGCTGTCAGTTGTTTCCACGCTTAGCCAGTCACCAAAGCCCTCCGCCGGACGGATATAGCCGTTGGAATTCTTCGCAAGCAGGTCTACCCAGCCTTTCATAGCCGGATAGGTATCCCTGATAATCTGTGTGTCACCATATTGCTGATAAATCTGCCAGGGAATAATTACCCCGGCATCACCCCAACCGTTACTGTAATAGGTGAGATACACATTGTGACCCGGTGAGACATTGGAAAAAGCACCGTCTGTGCGTTGTGAGGTTAACATATCTCCCATATATTTATTGTAAAATCTGTCGGAATTTTTAAGATATGTTGCGGTGCGCGCGAAAATCTGGGCATCTCCCGTCCATCCCATTCTTTCGTTTCGCTGAGGGCAATCCGTAGGAACAGACATAAAATTACTGTGAAGCCCCCACTCAACATTGCTGTAAAGCCGATTTACAAGAGCATCCGAGGTTGTGAGGCTACCGGCAGGCTCAAGAGAGTTGCTTAGCACAATGCCCGTTACCCAATCTGCAGGCAGCGGCTCTTCTGTACCGGTTATTTCCACATAGCGAAAACCGTGGTAGGTAAACCGCGGAGTATAAACCTCGCCCCCAGGGTCGCCTTTTATTTTGTATGTATCAATAGCCTTGAATGTGCGAAGGTTTTCGTCATAAAGGGACCCCTCCACATCGTCACCGGTACCCGATGCATCGTTAAGCATTTCACCGTGACGAAGGGAAATTGTCAGACCGGGATTTGCCTTTGCAAATTCTCCCGGAATATTCAGACGCACTACCCCGGCGAAATTCTGACCGAAATCGTAAATGAATGCGTTTTCCTTGGGCTCGGTTACCGCTTTTACGGTCAGGGTTGCAATCTGCTGTACCGTTTCCCCCACCTGAGGAACAATTTCTCCGATTTTCAGCTGTTCTGCCGTATAAGTGTTTACCGCAATCCATGTTGAATCCGGAATAAACTCTGCCTCGTGCCAGCCATCAATTTCCCTTGTGGCATCATATTTTTCACCGTCAAGGAAATTGTTATCTGTTATTGGACCTGTTCCGTTATACAACCAGGATTCATCAGTAACAAAAGTGTTTTTGCTTCCGTCGGTATATTCCACAACAAGCTTTGCAAGAAAGGCAGGGGTTGTGCCGAAACGGTTTTCGCCAACATGTGCCACATTACCGCAATACCAGCCCTTGCCAAGCATTGCTCCCATGGCATTTTTGCCATTTTGCACCATTGAGGTTACATCAAAGGTCTGATAAAATATGCGCTTGTTGTAATCTGTCCAGCCGGGATTAAAATAGTCTTTTCCTACCTTCTCTCCGTTTAAGTAAAGCTCATAAATTCCCGCACTTGTTGCGTAAACTCTTGCGGATTTTACCACTTTGCCCGTAGCGGTTGAAAAGGCTTTTCGGAGCATTGGTGCACTTTTTTGTGCGGTATCTGTACCGTTTTGCACCACAATGGTTTCCGTGGTACTGTTTCTTCCGACCACCAGCATTCCGTTTTCAATTATGCCGCCTGAAAAATTGGGGTTTGAGCTATCAGAAAAATCCTCCTTAAAAAGAACTTCTCCCAGGTGATTTTTCACAACAATGTTGTCATAGCCCGCAACCTCGTATGCATCACTTCCGCTGAATTGCCTGAAAGCAATCTTGCCTGCAGGGATGGATTCGGTGTATGTATAGGTATATGCAGAGGTTGTGGAATTGCCGAAACAGATATCTACCACATTGTCATTTACTGTTATTTTCATGTGTATTTTTTTGCCGATAATATCCCGGGCGCTATAGCCTATAGCCTCTGTTATATCCTTTTCGTTAGACCCCGAAGGTAAAACAACCCACGAGCCATTCTTCCTGATGTGAGGACGCAAATACACTCTGCCGGGATAATTTTTGCTGTTTATCTGCCACATAAAAAAGCTTGAGGCATCGGTTGCACCAAAAGCTATACCTGCACTTTCGCTGTGAATAACAAAATCAAGCTCCACCGTGTAACGGTTAGCTGACTGACCCGGATAATCGCTTTCTCCTATCCATTTTGCTCCGTCCCAGCCAAGTGTTCCCAGGTTCGTTTCAAAAAAAGCCTGCTGCGAGGAAGTAACAACCGCACCTTTGTTATCCCACACCTTCACCTGCCAGAAATATCGGTGAGTGGGCTTAAGCGCTTTTCCTCCATAAGGAACGGCTACCGAAACATCAGACGCCACCTTTCCTGAATCCCACATATCGAAATAATCTTTTTTCAGATTCTCTTCGGAGGAAGCCACCATAATACGGTAAGCCGTCTGGGAAACATCACGGGAAATGCTGTTTTCCATCTGCCAGCCGAACACAACGCCTTCAGCCTCCACAGAAATGGGGTTTTCCGTGTAATTCACAGTAAGGTTTTGTACAACCGTACCAATTGTGTCCGCCTGAGCCGATGCCGCAAAAGGAACACTTCCTGCCATAAAACATATAATTAAAAATAACGCAATTCGTTTAATTGATTTCACTCTCAGCCCCTCCATAAAAACACATAAACTGTATTATGTTTCTATTTTAGCATTATTTTACATAAATGTCAATCTCTGCCGTAAAAAACCACGGTGAAATAATCACCGTGGTTTTTTCACATATTATATGGATTCACAAAAATGATTTTCACCGGTTTTTAAACCACTTTCCTTCCCACCAAAAAGGAATACTGCTTTTGTTTTTTCCGGTATTGTTATGTTAAACTCTATAACCTCATCTGTCTTTTTATAGCTTACCAAAAGAACACCGTTCGGAGTGGTAATGCTGCCGGACATTCTGCCGAATCTGGATACTGCCTGAGGAGCAATTACAACAGATTTGTATCCGCCCGTAAGCTCTTTTTGTTTTATTCCAAGGAGATATTCAAAAAGATATGCCACAGGAGAGCCGAACATATGATGGTTATGAGAACGGCTGCGGTTACTGTCCCAATACTCATGCAGGGTTGTTGCCCCGTTTTCCATCCAGTTTGCAAAGCCGCATTCTCCCTTACCGGTCATAATATCCACAGCAAGGTCACCGTCACCCTTTTCAAACAGAACCCTGGTAAGGATATCTGTTGCGAAAATTCCGGTATCATAAAAGCCAAGCTTCTGATAATGGGTTTTCATACTTTCGTATGTTTTCTCGGTGCCTATTCCCAGGTCCACGGCATAGGCATTTGCACCGTGAGCATTCATTACAAAATTATGGTCGAAGGCATTAAAATACGCTGCATTCAAAACGCTTTTATATTTTTTGATTTTTGAAGGGTAGCTTTTAATTCTGTTTGATTTCCCAAGAATTTTAGCAATTTTGCATATTGTTTCCATAGACCTTATCATAAAATAATTGTTTACAAAGGGTGCCGGAAGAAGCATCTGCATTTTTGCGTTTCCTGATTTCAACTCTCTGTCGTGCCAAAGAACAAAGGGACCGCACCAGTCACCAAGACACCAGTAACCTTCCTTATCGTAGGTAATAAATCCGTGCTCCATATGACCTTCAAGGAATCTGACATATTTCAGCATCCCCTCAAAGTTATCCTCAAGCACCTGAGTGTCACCGTAATGACGGTATAACTGATATGGCACTTCCACAATGGCAGAGCCCCATCCACCGGGACCGCCGCCGCTATGTATAAAGGGTGATGTAAACAGCAACGGTAAAATTGATGTTTACGATGCAATTTCAATTCTTAAGCACATTGCAAGAATAGTAATTCTTGAAGGTGATGCTCTTACAGCTGCAAATGTCGAAAGAGATGAAGTAATCAATGTTATTGATGCAACTAAAATTCTTAAATATGTTGCAAGACTCATAAATGAGCTTTAATTCAGGCGTTATGTTTTTTCATATGTTTTAGTGCAGATTAACTTTCTGCACACTCCCCCCATGATGTGGGATTAATTTCCCACAAAAGAAGGCTTCCGGAGAAATCCGGAAGCCTTCTTTTGATGGGCTTATTAAATCTCTAAAAAAATCCGATGAGCAAAAACTCATCGGATTTTCCTTGCATAAAACGCTGTGTAACCCGTATTCAAACGAGGACTTATTTATCCATCGGCTTCATTGTGGGGAACAGTAAAACATCACGAATCGAGTAGGAATCGGTAAGAAGCATTACAAATCTGTCAACACCGAGTCCAAGACCGCCCGTGGGAGGCATACCGTATTCAAGGGCTGTGATAAAATCTTCATCAATATCTGTAGCCTCTTCATCACCTGCAGCTTTAAGCTCCATTTGACGAACAAAACGGGAACGCTGGTCAATCGGGTCATTAAGCTCAGAGAAGGCATTTGCATATTCACTGCCCATAATGAAAAGTTCAAAACGCTCGGTGTAATCAGGATTACCGGGCATTCTCTTTGCAAGGGGTGAAATTTCAACAGGGTGACCTGTAATGAATGTGGGCTGAACAAGCTTTTCTTCAACAAAAGTTTCAAAGAAAGCGTTCAGCACATCACCCTTAAGGTAATGGTCTTCAACCTCAACATGATGCTCTTTTGCAATTTTCTTAGCTTCCTCGGCATCCCCTATTTCATCAAAATCAACTCCGCTGTAAAGCTTAACAGCTTCCTTCATGGACATTCTCGCAAAAGGTTTTTCAAGGTCAAGCTCGGTTTCATTGAACACAATTTTACCTGTGCCGAGAACATTCATTGTAACAGTTCTCATCATGTCCTCAATAAGGTTCATCATACCTTCGTAATCGGTAAACGCCTGATAAAGCTCAAGAAGAGTGAATTCAGGGTTATGACGGACATCAATACCCTCGTTACGGAACACTCTGCCAATTTCATAAACACGGTCAAGACCGCCCACAATAAGACGCTTTAAATGAAGCTCAAGAGCAATTCTCATATACATATCAATATCAAGAGCGTTATGATGTGTAATAAACGGACGGGCAGAAGCACCGCCTGCCTGTGTCTGAAGAATGGGAGTTTCAACCTCTAAGAAGCCGTTATCATCAAGGTATTTTCTTATTTCTTTAATAATCTGGGAACGCTTGATGAAGGTATCGCGGACATCAGGATTTACAATAAGGTCAACATAACGCTGACGGTATCTTATTTCAACATCCTTAAGACCGTGCCATTTTTCAGGAAGGGGCTGAAGGGATTTTGTAAGAAGAACAATTTCAGTAGCCTTTACGGACATTTCACCGCGCTGAGTTCTGAAAACCTCACCCTTAACGCCAATGATATCACCGATATCGAACTTTTTAAAATCCGCATAAGGCTCGTCACCAAGCTCATCGCGTTTTACATAAAGCTGAATTTTAGCATCTCTGTCGCGAAGGTCACAGAAGGATGCCTTACCCATAACACGCTTGGACATCATTCTGCCGGCAATGGACACGGTTTTACCTTCCAAAGCATCAAAATCCGCAATAATATCTTTAATTGCGTGGTCACGGTCATATTTAACCTGAACAAATGGGTCTTTACCGTTTGCCTGCAAATCTGCAAGCTTTTCTCTCCTTACCTTTACAACCTCGGTGAGGTCAAGCTCAGGAGCATTGTTTTCTGGTGTATTGTTTGCCACGATATATTCCTCCGTAAAAATTATTTAAGTATTTCAAGCACCTTGAATTTTTTGGGACCTGAGGGTGTATCTGCAGTAGCGGTTGCACCAACTTTTTTGCCGATAAGAGCTTTTGCAATGGGAGACTCAACTGAGATTTTACCGTTCATGGGGTCTGCTCCGATTGTACCGGTAATGGTAAGCACCATTTCCTTGCCAAGGTCCATACTCTTAACCTTAACAGTAACACCAACATTAACGGTTTTACCGTCATTACTGTCAGCATCAACAACCTTGGAATATTTAAGTCTGTGTTCAAGCTCTTTTAAAAGCTCTTCGTTTTCAGCCTGTTCAGCCTTTGCCGCATCATACTCAGAGTTTTCGGAAAGGTCACCATAGCCTCGTGCTACATTGATTTTTTCAGCAATCTCTTTACGCTTTTCGTTTTTTAAATAGTCAATCTGTTCTTTTAATTTGTCCTGTTCCTCCAGGGTCATTAAAAATTCATTTAAGTTTTCCATTATTAAAACCTCCTGACTCTTAACAGAGTTATCTTATTATATCAAGACATATATGCATATATTATACTACTTTTTCTAAGATTTGTCAATGTTTAAAATTAAAAAAATAAAAAACAGCGGTGTCTGTTTAAAAAGGCTTTCCCTTTCTGAACAGACACCGCTGTTTTGTAGCGTTTTCCTTGTAAGATTTAGTCATCTTTCAGAAAACACATAGCCAGTGAGAAACAATCGCTTCTTACTTCATGCTTTCTTCGTAGGACTTAATCATCTTTTGAAAAATATGATAAGCGCTTACGAAAAACGCAAGCCAAAGCGAAACAAGTGTTTCTTACTTCATGCTTTCTTCGTAGGACTTAATCATCTTTTTTACCATCTGACCGCCTACGCTGCCTGCTCCCTTGGAGGTAAGGTCGCCGTTATAACCGTTTTTAAGGTTAACGCCAACTTCATTTGCTGCTTCCATTTTGAACTTGTTAAGTGCTTCCTTAGCTTCAGGAACTACATTTTTGTTTTTTGCCATTTCAGTTAATCTCCTTAAAAATTTGTGTTATACAAGTTTGTCTTGTACACCATTATTTTGTCAAAGGATGGCTCGGAGTATTCAGGTAATTTTAACCATTGTATGCCTTTTTATATATTTTCAAAATATCTTCTTCTGTTGCATTTTTCGGATTGCCCGGTGTACAGATATCCTCTGATGCATCCTTCGCAAGCTGAGGAAGGTCCTCCTCCGGAACTCCGATTTCGCAAAGTGTTTTAGGAGTCCCAACCCTTTCTGCAAGGCGTTTTACCGCGCTGACAGCAGCATTACACCATTCATTTTCATTCATTTCTGCAGTATTTTTAACTCCCATAGCCTGGGCAATATATTTATATTTCATTACCGCTGCATCAGCATTATATTCCATAACATAAGGCAGAAGCAAAGCATTGGCAACACCATGCGCTGTGTCGTACCGTGCCCCCAGCGGATGCGCCATACCGTGAACAAGACCCAGACCAACATTTGAAAAAGCCATACCTGCCATATACTGAGCCAGCCCCATTTCACCTATTGCGTCCTCATCCCCCGCAACTGCAGACGGCAAATTTTTTGCAATAAGCCGGATAGCTCTTATGGAAAGGGCATCACTCATTTCCCATGCTCCTTTTGTAATATATCCCTCGATGGCGTGAGTAAGTGCGTCCATTCCCGTTGCCGCAACAAGCTTAGGCGGCATAGATTTCATCATATCGCTGTCTATAATTGCCACAATCGGAATATCATTTGTATCCACACAAACAAATTTCTTTTTGTTTTCCTCATCGGTAATTACATAATTAATTGTAACCTCTGCCGCTGTACCCGCCGTTGTAGGAACAGCAATAATCGGCACACACCTTTTAGTGGTTTCCATTACTCCTTCAAGAGAGCGCACATCAGAAAACTCCGGATTTGTAGCTACAATTCCTATTGCCTTGGCGGTATCAATCGGCGAACCTCCTCCCACGGCAATAATGCAATCCCACTTGTTTTTCTTGAATTGTTCAATGCCTTTTTTTACATTTTCAACTGTAGGATTAGGCTTTACATCATCAAAAACCTCAAAACGTATTTTTTCCTTTTTCAGAATATCCGTAACTCTTGCTGTAACTCCGCAGCCGTTTAAAACCTTGTCTGTTACCACAAAAGCGGATTTGAAATTCCTCTGCTTCATCTCTTTGGGGATAACCTGCACCGAGCCTTTGCCAAAAAATGATGTTTCATTCAGCACCACTCTGCTTATTGTCACAAAAATCACTCCTTTTTTTAAGTTGCTTTTAGCATTTCTCTTTTTGGGAAAAATATACAAACAACTTGCAAAGCATAAATTTTTGTGGTATAATAATAAAAAATCTTCTGAAAGGATACAGCTATGGAAAACAAAAAAATTGCGCTTGAACGGTATGAGCTTCAGCAAATGCAAGCCACAAAAAAAGCCACCCGACATTTCTACATCTTAATTATAATGAACATTGTTCTTGCCATCCCAACTATATTTGAGCCGGGTGCGTTACTCCGCGGCATTTGTAACACCGTTGCTGCCCTGGTTTTATCTGCACTTGTTTTCTTTGGTGTAAAATTTGCCGATAAGGTTTGGGTGGTTCTCGGTGCGGCACAGCTTTTGTATTATTTTCTGCATATCGGTTTTTATTTAAACCCCGATTATTCAATGCTATGGTTTTTGCTGATGTGTGCAAGATGTGCCTTCTGTCTTTACAGCGGCTGGGCTTTTCTTCTCAGCTACGATGTTCAGGATGTTGTCCGTGAACGCAGAAAAAAATTGTTTAATAAAAACGAAAAATAGCCCCTGTGGGCTATTTTTTTATATTTGTGTATTAATTAGTCGAACGATTATGTTTCCATTTTTTACCATTTTGTGTTATAATTATGCTGTAATACAAAGGAGGTAATAAAATGCTTAAGCCAAAACGCAAGAAAATGCCATACTACACTAACCTTCCCATTTCAGATATTTTGCCTGCAATGTACCAGAGCCGTCGTTATTTTGAAAGCACTTCTCTTGATGAGCTTAGCCGGTCCATCCGACAACACGGTGTGCTTCAGCCCATACTTGTGCGGAAAACCGGAAAAAAATACGAGGTTATTGCCGGGGAAAGGCGTATACGCGCTGCTTACGCTGCAGGGCTTTACAAAATACCTTCAATTGTTTATTCCATGTCTGATAAGGATGCCGCCGCCTGTGGAATTCATGAAAATCTGCACCGGGAAAACCTTACTTTTCTTGACGAAAGCGACAGCTTCAGCCACATTGCCCAGGTTGAAAACTATTCACTCCCCGACCTTGCCTACACCCTCTGCAAAAGCGATGATGCCGTTGAAAACAAGCTGCGTTTCAAAAGGTTTTCACAGACCATCAGAAGACTCATTTCCTACCACAAAATCCCCGAAGAGCACGCAAAACTTATTTTACGGCTCAGTTCGGATGAAAAGAAGGAAAAGGTTATACGCAAAATAGTTGAAAACGGTTATGATGTGGCGCAAACAGATGAGCTTGTAGAAAAAATCCTCATAGGTGAAATGCCAACAATTCAGGCAAAAAAGAAATACGGTAACGGTGACCTGAGGCTTTTCAAAAACACATTGAAGCAAACGGTTAACATTATGCGCAAAAGCGGTATGAAAACCTTTGTAACCGAACAGGATACCGAGGGTTATTTTGAATATACCATTCGTGTGGAAAAAGCAAAACATTAAATTAATATTGACTTTTACTTTTGAATGGGATATAATTATAAAAAATCCGAAAGGATACTGTAATTTGATAGAATCCCCACGGTTTCCTGCAATATTCTCCTTGAAGCAGGAATACTCCGGAAAACGAGGTGACATTATGTACATATCAGCAAACGACACTATTGGGAAAACCGACTCCGAAAGCATTTCACTCGCTGTAAAAAAAGCAAAATCAACGGGAATAAACACCGTTTTAATCCCCCGCAACAACAACCGTACAGGTAAGGACGAGTGGGTTATAACAGAAACTGTTTATCTTCCCGATGACATTGAAATAATTATAGATAACGCATATATGGTTCTTGCGGATAATGTTTATGCCAATATGTTTGCAAACGAGGCGGCATTAAAGGAAGGCGAAAGAACTACCGCCCACGAGCAGAAAAACATAACCATACGGGGCATTGGCAATGCGGTACTGTCAGGCGGTAACTACAACGGTCTTTCCGAGGCAACAAGCCTTAAAAACGGTATGCCTCATATATCTAAAAACACCATGATTTTAATGGTTAATGTCACAAACCTGCGGGTGGAAAATCTGCGTATTGAAAAAATGCGCTGGTGGTCACTGACAAATGTTTTTGTAAGAAATTCGGTTTTTAAAAACTTAAGCTTTTGTGCAGACCTTTCAAGGGTTGACGAAAACGGCGTTGTTTATGAAAATGAAATACCCAGGACATATCAGGAGGTTTACCGCAAAAACTGTGACGGCATTGACCTGAGAATCGGCTGTAATAACATCTTAATTGAAAACATAACCGGTTTTACAGAGGATGATTCCATCGCTCTTACCGCTCTTGGCGGTTTTGAAACAAGGCTTGGGTATATCGTTACCGATAAAGATTCGGACATACACGATGTTAAAATAAAAAACATAGCAACCGACGCTTACATTTGCTCAAATGTACGCCTGCTTAACGGAAACGGACACAAAATTTACAACATTGAAATTGACGGTGTTACCGACATAAGAAAACGCAGTGAATATATGAGTCAGTACAATGTAAGAATAGGTGATTCCGCCGATGCTTATGCTAAAACCCGTCATTCCGTTATGGGTGAAATTTACAACATAAGCGTAAAAAACGTTTACGGAAACGGCAACTATGCGGTAGGAATGTGCAAAACCCTTAAGGATTCCTGCATTGACAACATCATAACGGGTGAAGATTGTTTTGTAGGTTTCGGGTTTTATCACACTCATCTTAAATCCTCCGAAATTGAAAATGTAACCTTCGGGGAAATTCTTTGTACAACCGAAAAAGCGACCGACCTGTTTTTGGAAAACGACAGAGAAAAGGAATTAGCCTTTAACACCACAGAGGTTTAGTTTCATGAACAAAAAATAAGCATAATCACCGGGTTATGCTTATTTTTAATGTTTTTATTAAAACTCCTTGACAAAAAAAGTTAAAAGTATTATAATATAATGGAATAAATGCGGATTTATAATTAAATTTACCGCAAAGAAAGGTCGAATATACAATGAATGAAGTTCTTAAAAAAATTCAGGCAATCGGTATTGTTCCGGTAGTAGCAATCGACGATGCAAAGGATGCTGTTCCGCTTGCTAAAGCTCTTTGCGAAGGCGGTCTCCCCTGTGCCGAGGTAACCTTCAGAACAGCTGCAGCAGAAGATGCAATCAAGGCTATGAGCCAGGCTTACCCTGATATGCTCATCGGTGCAGGCACAGTTCTTACTACAGAACAAGTTGACCGTGCAGTTAATGCAGGTGCTACCTTTATTGTAAGCCCCGGTCTTAACCCCAAGGTTGTTAAATACTGTGCCCAGAAAAACATTCCCGTAACACCCGGCTGTGCTAATCCCAGCGATGTTGAGCAGGCTATTGAGCTTGGTCTTGAGGTTGTAAAGTTTTTCCCTGCAGAAGCAGCAGGCGGAATTGAAATGATAAAAGCAATGAGCGCGCCCTATGGCAACATTAAGTTTATGCCTACCGGAGGCATCAGCGCAAAGAACCTTCGTGACTATCTTGATTTCCCCAAGATTATTGCTTGCGGCGGAAGCTGGATGGTTAAAAAGGACCTTATCAATAACGGTGATTTTGATACAATCCGTGATATGACAAAAGAAGCTGTTGAAACAATGCTCGGTTTTGAGCTTGCTCACGTTGGTATTAATGCCGAAAACGAAGAAGAAGCTCTTAAAACAGCAAAAATGTTTGAAATGATATTCGGTTTCAAAAATAAGGTTGGCAACAGCTCCATTTTTGCCGACAAGTACATTGAAGTTATGAAAGCCCCTTATCTTGGCAAAAACGGTCACATTGCAATCAGAACAAACTACCTTGCCCGCGCAATCAATTACCTTGAATCACAGGGCGTTGAGTTTGACTACGATACAGTTAAAACAAATGCCAAGGGCGATATGGTTGCAATCTATTTCAAAGCTGATTTTGGCGGTTTTGCCGTACACCTGGTACAGAAATAATAATTAATTTACAAAGGAGATATACAAAAATGAAAAAAGTTGTTACTTTTGGTGAACTTATGCTCCGTCTTGCTCCTGAAGGCTACTACCGTTTCGTTCAGGCTGAAAAGTTCGGTGCTACATACGGCGGTGGTGAAGCTAACGTTGCCGTTTCTCTTTCCAATTTCGGTCTTGATGCAGCTTTCGTTACAAAGCTCCCCAAACACGATATCGGTCAGGCAGCCGTTAACTCTCTCCGCAAGTTTGGTGTTGACACAAGCAAGATTACCCGAGGCGGTGACAGAGTAGGTATTTATTACCTTGAAAAAGGTGCAAGCCAGAGACCCTCAAAGGTTGTTTATGACCGTGCAGGCTCTGCAATCGCAACCGCAAGCAAAGAAGATTTCGACTGGGATGCTATTTTTGAAGGCGTGGAATGGTTCCATTTCACAGGTATCACTCCCGCTCTTGGTGACGGTGTTGCAGAAATCTGCCTTGAAGCTTGTAAGGCAGCAAAAGCAAAGGGCATCACCATCAGCTGCGACCTTAACTACCGCAAGAACCTCTGGACAAGAGAAAAGGCAGGTCAGGTAATGGCAGGTCTTATGGAATATGTTGATGTATGTATCGCAAACGAAGAGGATGCAAGTGATGTATTCGGCATTAAAGCCGCAAACACAGATGTTACAACCGGTAAAGTTAATCACGAAGGCTACAAGGATGTTGCAAAACAGCTTGCTGACCGTTTTGGTTTCAAAAAGGTTGCAATCACTCTTCGCGGTTCCATCTCTGCTAATGACAACAACTGGGCAGCAATGCTTTACGACGGTGATAACTATTATTTCAGCAAAAACTATCTTATTCATATTGTTGACCGTGTAGGCGGTGGAGACAGCTTCGGTGCAGGCCTTATTTACTCTCAGCTTATGGGTTATGATGCTCAGGCTTCCATTGAATTCGCTGTTGCAGCAAGCTGTCTTAAACATTCTATTGAAGGTGACTTCAACATGGTTAGTGTTGACGAAGTTACAAAGCTTGCAGGTGGCGACGGTTCCGGCCGTGTACAGAGATAGTTGTATAAAATAAATACATAGTATCTTTTAAATACCATAAATTAAACCGCAGTACATTGTACTGCGGTTTTTTTGTGTTTAATTTCATTTAAAGTGTATGTCCAAGGTATACAAATGAACACATTTTTTCAAGCTTTTTCTTAGTGTCTCTTGCTTTTTCTTCATCGTCATACAAACCAAAGACAGTAGGTCCGCTGCCACTCATCATACTTTTAAGAGCACCGCCTTCTGTCATTATATCCTTAATTTCCTGAATTATGGGGTAGCGTTTAATTGAAACCTCTTCAAGGACATTGTACATTTTGTCTGCCAGGGCTCTTACATCTCCGTTTTTAAGGTCTTCAATTGCACCGTCTGTATCAGGGTGACCCGCCACCTTGTCCCATTGCAAATTCTGATAAACCCACTTTGTAGAAAGAGATATATCCGGTTTTGCAAGAAGAACACTCGTGCGAGGCATTGTGCCAAGTTTTGTAAGCTTTTCACCAATACCTTCAGCAAGAGCAAGTCTTCCGTTTATACAGTACGGAACATCAGCGCCCAGCTTTGCGGCAATTTCCTCAAGCTTTTCATTACTTAAAGGTTTTCCGTGAATGATGTTAAGCCCTTTCAGTACCGTTGCCCCATCGGTGCTTCCTCCCGCCATGCCTGCGGCAACAGGTATGCGTTTGCGGATATTTATACTTACTCCACCCTTAATGCCCGTTTCTTCAAAAAACATTTTAGCCGCTTTAAAGGCAATGTTTCTTTCATCTGTGGGCACATAAGGCAGATTGCATTTAAGCTCAATTTTACCGTTTGTTTTATGAATGTTTATGGTATCGTAAAGTGAAACGGTTTCCATAATCATTCTGACATCGTGATATCCGTTTTCCCGTTTACCAACAACATCCAGAGTAAGATTGATTTTTGCAGGTGCCTGTAAAATCATTCCTCGTCATCCTTCCTTTTTTTAAAGCAGTATTTAACAAAATCTGAAAGGTTTTCAGCCGTTTTAATTTCAATTTCTGTCTTTTTCAGCTTACTTCCTTTGGGAACAATACATTTTTTATAGCCCATTTTTTCAAGCTCAGCCAGGCGTTTATCCAGCTGATTCACATTTCTTATTTCACCGGTAAGTCCAATTTCTCCTATTGCCGCCATATATTCCGGTATGGGTTTGCCGGTATAGGCAGAAATAACCGCAGATATAACAGCAAGGTCTGCCGCCGGCTCGTTTATTTTCAGTCCTCCTGCCACATTGATGTAGACATCAGAGTTTGCAAGAGAAAGTCCAAGCCTTTTTTCAATAACAGCAAGAAGCATTGCCATTCGGTTATAATCAATGCCCGTGCCCATTCTTCTGGGGTTTCCGTTGCCCGAAGGAGCAACAAGTGCCTGTACCTCTGCAAGAATCGGTCGGCTTCCGGTAGCGGTACAAACCACCGCTGAGCCGGGAGTGTTTTCAGGTCTGCCCATAAGAAGAGCCGCTGATGGATTTTCCACTTCATGGAGTCCGTCACCCTCCATTTCGAACACACCAATTTCATTTGTAGAGCCGAAACGGTTTTTAACAGCACGAAGTATGCGGTAGCTCTGGTGATGCTCACCCTCAAAATAAAGCACGGAGTCTACCATATGTTCAAGAATTCTGGGTCCTGCTATTGTGCCCTCTTTTGTAACATGACCTACAATAAACACCGCTGTACCGCTTTGTTTTGCATATTTCATAAGCATCATACAGCACTCGCGTACCTGACTTATACTTCCGGGCACTGATGATATTTCCTCGCTGTACACAGTCTGTATAGAGTCAATCACCATAACATCAGGTTTCATTTCGTTTGCGCTTTCAAGGATTTTATCAATATCTGTTTCACAGTAAAGGCTCATATCCCCCGGTTTATGAGCAAGCCGGTCGGCACGCATTTTTATCTGTTTTTCTGATTCCTCACCCGAAACGTAAAGAACTGTGTAATCCTTCGAAAGCTTCATTGCACTTTGCAGCAGCAAGGTGGATTTACCAATGCCGGGGTCACCACCAACAAGCACAAGAGAGCCTGTTACAATTCCTCCTCCAAGCACACGGTCAAGTTCACCTATGCCGCTTGAAATCCGTTCCTCGTGTTCAACCGTTACATCGCTGAGCTTTGTGACCTTGCTGTCCCTCTGAACTTTTCTTTCGGGAGATGCACCCTTAACCGGAGCAGAAACCGTTCTTTCTCTCAACGAACTCCACGCACCGCAGGAGGGACATTTCCCGTACCACTTAGGACTTTCGTATCCGCATTCATCACAAAGAAAAACCGATTTTGATTTTGTTGCCATACCTTCACCGCCTTAAAAATGCTTTGTAAAAACGGCTGACCGCATAGGTCAGCCGCCTTTTATAAATTACTTTAAATTCTGTATAATTGCGTAAACAATTGCCCATATATCAATGATATAGAACAGAGCAAACACGCAGGCATATGCAATTGTGAAGCCGTTTTTTCTCTTTTCAGAGGGTTTTTCAGGCTCTGTTTCAATAGAAATAAGAATTGCATAAATTACACCAAGTAAAATGGGAGCTACAATAAGAATTACACTTGTGTTAAGAGCTGTACCCATAAAGAAGTATCCTGCAAAGGGAGATACACAAACAGAAACCATAAGAAGTGCAACAATAAGAGCTACACAAACTTTAGGCTGAAATATTTTTTTAAGCATATTATTTTTCTCCTTTAACTATTATTTCTTTGAACCTGTTCCACGGATAAAGTTCCAAAGAGGAGCAGAAATGAAGATAGAAGAATAAGTACCAACAAGTACACCTATAATAAGGGGAATTGCAAACATCTTAATGGATTCCGCACCAAGAATGTAAAGGCACACAAGAGCAATAAGAGTTGTAATTGTGGTGTTTATTGTCCTTCTGAAGGTCTGACGAATACTCTTTTCGCAAACCTCTGTAAAGCCAAGCTTACCTGCGAACTTTCTGTTCTCACGCACACGGTCAAAGATAATGATTGTTGCATTAACAGAGTAACCTACAATTGTAAGAATTGCTGCAACAAATGTGGAGTTTACTGTAAAACGGAAAATCGCATAAAAAGAAATCATAATAAGAGCATCATGTAAAAGAGCAATAATTGCTGCAACAGCTGCTGCAAACTCGAAACGGATGCAGATGTAAATAAGAATACCTGCAACAGCAACGATAAGAGCAATAAGAGCGTTTACAAGAAGGTCACGGCTGAGTGAAGGACTTACAACATTGAAGGAGTCAAAGCCTTTTACTTCATCCTTAATACCTGCCGCCTTTTTAATTGCATCGAAAAGAGGCTGCTCTTTTTCTGTTGTTATGCTGTTTGTTTTAATCTGAAGCTGAGCCTGTCCGGCATCACCCTCCATTTTAACAATACCGTAAAAATCAACGCCTTCAACAGATTCAACAGCTTTTTTAATTGTACCTTCGCTGATGTCCTTTGCGCCATCAACATTAAGAACCATTTTACAACCGCCGGAAAAATCGATATCAGTTTCAAAACCGCCGTTAATTACAAGGCAAACAATACCTGCAAGGATTATGGCAACTGATATAAGTGCACACCATTTGGAATTTTTCATAATACTAAACATTTATCAGCACCGTCCTTTCTTATGCTTTTACGCCGAAGCCGTAAAGCTTGCGGTTTTTAACATTAAGTTCTACCATTCTCTTAAGCAGGAACTTGGTTACAATAATAGCAGTAAACATACTTACAATTACACCGATTAAAAGAGTAATTGCAAAGCCTTTTACTGTACCTGTACCAAGGAAGTAAAGTGCAAGAGAGGAAATAATTGTTGTAACATTGGAGTCAACAACTGCTGCAAGTGCTCTGTCAAAGCCTGAATCAACCGCAGCGGCAATACTCTTGCCAAGCTTAAGCTCATCAATAATTCTTTCAAAGATAACAACGTTTGCGTCAACTGCCATACCCATTGAAAGAACAATACCTGCAATACCGGAAAGTGTGAGGTTAACACCGCCAATAGCAAGCACTACAACAACAAATGCTGTGTATCCGCAAAGAGCGATAGATGCCATTAAACCGGGAAGACGGTAGAAAGCAATCATGAACAGCATAATGATAACAAGCGCAATAAGAGCAGCCTTTACAGCGTTTTCAAGAGAGCCTGCACCAAGTGTTGCATCAACCTTCTGAGCGTAAATCTGTTCAAGCTCAACAGGAAGACTGCCGGAGCTGATAAGTGTAGCAAGCTGGTCAGCTGTTTCGAATGTGAAATCACCGGAAATGATTGCCTCACCTGTTGTGATAGCTTCGTTTACTGTGGGCATTGAGATGATAGCGTCATCAAGCATAATGTAAATAGGCTGTCCCACAAACTTTGTTGTAGCATCTGCAAACTTTGTTGCGCCCTCGCTGTTGAGTTTAAGGGAAACAACATATTCCGCAATGTTTGTAATCTGGTCGTTAATGGTTGTTGCCTGAGCTTTGCTTACATCTGCACCTTCAAGAACAAGGTTTCCTTCAGGGTCAACAAAGGAAAGCTTAGCTGTTGTTCCGAGGATTTCAAGAACCTCGTTAACATCGGTAACCTCAGGGATTTCCACATTGAAACGGTTGTCACCCTCACGGATAACAGTAGCTTCTGTGTAGCCCTTTGCATCAAGACGGCTTCTCATAATCTGAATAACTGTTTTTGCCTCTTCTTCTGTAACTCCGTCCTTTGCCTCGTACATTACGGAAACACCGCCCTTAATGTCAAGACCGAACTTTATGCCGTCCTGGGCTTTGGGGATATAAGTTTTACCGTTAATTGTAAGACCAAAAATCGCAAGAAGCGAAATGGCTGCAATAATGAGTACGGTAAGCACTAATTTGATAATGCTTTTTACTTTCATTTTTTTCATTCCTTTCCCGGAAGTTTCTCTTCCGTGTAAAAATATTTAACTATATAATTATACACTTTATGTAACAAAATGTCAATATCTTTTTATTCTATAAGCACAACCTTGTCCCTTACGGGAGATATGTGAGCCCGGTATTTTTTTCTGATTGTTACTCTGCTGACGCAAAGCTCAAAAAACACCGCAATAACAGCAACCAAAACAGCATTCGCAAGGAGCTGCCTTATGAAATCGCTGTTTTTAGTTTGTTCTTCAGGATTCACCTTCGAAAACTCAGGAGGAACCAAAAAACGCATTTCGCCTATTGCCCTTGGATTTTCCTCACCGCTGTTTTGCATTTTCACCGCTGCAAAGCCCATTGTTGTAGTTAATACAAGCATAAAAACAACAAAAAAAGCCGCAACTGTTTTTAAAGCATAGGGTTTATGCATCTTCTTACCTCCTTCCTGAAAAAGCACAAAAGCCCCCGGTGTTACCCACCGGGAGTTTTGGTTTTATCTGTATCTTCTTCTACTGCGATTTCCGCCTCCGCTGCCAAGAATACCACCAAGAAGCCCAATTAAAAAACCGGTTATCAGCTCAAATGGTGTTCTTACCGAAAGAATGGGTGTAAACCCAAAAATAACGGAAACAGCACATCTCAAAAAAGTGTAAACAAGTGTAACGCAGCCACCGGATAACGGTGTTGCAGAATCCTTACCTACCATAAAGGAAACGACCAGGGCTACTATAACGGAAACCACAAGGGTAATAATTTCCAGAGCGTGCACCGGAATATCAACAAAGATATACACCGCTGCAAGCACAGCAAAAGCAACAGCTGTAAGCCCCAGCGCCATAAGGACATATCGAAGAAAAAACACAACCAGACCTGCATCGTTCTGTTTTGGTTTTTCACGGCTTATGACTGCCATATCCTTCAGTCCTTTCGGTTATTACTTGTTTTCTTCTGCTTCGGCCTGTTCAGCAGCTTCCAGCTCCTTCTTGCCTTCCTTTGAATCTTCAACATACATTGTTACATCCTTTATTGCCCATCTGGAAATTTCAATGGGGGTTTTTTCTGTTGAAGAAATAATTGTGATGTTATCGTCTTTAATTTTTTTGATTTTACCGTGAATACCACCAATTGTGAGAATTTCATCTCCCACCTTAACAGCACTTATCATCTGCTGAAGCTCTTTTTCCTGCTTTTTCTGTGGTCTTATCATAATAAAATACATAAGCACAAAAATAAGAATCATGGGTAACAAAGTAACAATTCCGCCTAAACCTTCCATATTGAAAACCGCCTTTCGCAATTAAATATTTATACTACATTATTTTACCACAAAACTCCGGGTAAATCAAGAGTTTTTACAAATAATTCAAAAAGCCTTGCCGTACCTTTCAAAATTCGGCATAAAACTCTTTTATTTTACAAACTCTGCATAAATTGCTTTGATTGTAGCCTCGTAATCAGCCTCTTCAACACCCACTATAATGTTACGCTCACTTGAGCCCTGGTCAATCATTTTGATGTTGATGTTCCGTGATGCAATTGCACCGCACACTCTGCCCGCTGTACCCTTTGCTCTTACCATACTGCGACCCACAACCGCAACAAGGGCAATACCGTCCTCAACGGTTACACGGTCTGCATTTACAACCTTTGCAATTTCCGCTACCATTTCATACTTTGTACTGCGAAGCTCGCTTGTGCTGATAACTACAGACATTGTATCAATACCTGAAGGAAGGTGTTCAAAGCATACGCCGTGTTTTTCAAGAACCTCAAGCACCTTTCTGCCGAAACCGATTTCGGAATTCATCATATCCTTTTCAATATTGATGATGGAAAAACCCTTTTTGCCTGCAACACCGGTAATTACATTGGGAGCCTGAACAGAGGTTTGGGGAACAATCATTGTACCTGCGTCCTCAGGAGAATTGGTGTTGCGGATGTTTATCGGAATATTTGAAACCTTAACCGGGAAAATTGCATCCTCATGCATTACGCTTGCACCCATGTAGGAAAGCTCGCGAAGCTCGTGATATGTAATAACATCAATTACCTTTGGGTCATTTACTATTCTGGGGTCTGCCATAAGCATACCGGAAACATCTGTCCAGTTTTCGTAAATTTCCGCAGAAATTGCCCGCGCCACAATTGAACCGGTAATGTCTGAACCGCCTCTGGAGAAGGTACGGATAGAGCCGTTACAGTTTACACCGTAAAAGCCGGGAATAACTGCGTGAGAATGCTGAATAAGCATCTCAGAAAGCACTTTGTTTGTTTTTTCCGTATCAAGATTCCCCTTTTCGTCAAAGAAAATGCAGGTTTCCGCATCAATAAAATCGTAACCGAGAAAAGCCGCGAGAATCATAGAGTTAAGATACTCACCGCGACTTGCAACATAGTCACGGCTTGCTCTGTGCTGAATGCCCGCTTTAATTCCCGCAAGCTCATCAGCAAGAGAAAAATCTATCCCCAGTTCCTCAATAATGCCGTTGTAGCGTTCTTCTATTTTATCAAAAACTTCATCAATGGGTTTTTTTGCTGTTACAAGTTCAAAACACTTGTAAAGCATATCGGTAACTTTAGTATCGTCTGAGCTTCTTTTGCCGGGAGCAGACGCAACAACATATCTCCTTGCCGGGTCCGCCTTGATAATTTCCGCTACCTTTCTGAACTGATTGGCATCCGCAAGAGAACTTCCGCCGAATTTAACAACTTTTGCTTCCATTTATATCCTTCCTTCCGCATCGGGAACTTTCCCGACGATATAATTCAAATCAATACATTAATTTTACCATTTTCAGGAGATTTTGTCAATGTACTATTTCCTTAAATATTATATGTAAAAATTCCGTTTTTGCATACATAATGCACAACGGTAGGCCATTTGTTCCGAAAAGCACCCTCTTGAAATTGTTTTTTGGCATTGATTATACAAAAAGACAGTTGTGCTGCCGGTTTTTTAATCGACCGCAATAACCTTAAATCCGTTTTCTTCAAGCAGGACAGCGGTTACTCCTCTGCCCGGTTTTTTTGTTCCGGAAAATGTACCGTCGTAAATTAATCCGCATCCGCAGGAAGGGCTTCCTTGTTTTAAATATATGGCATCCGGCTGATGCTCTCTTGCCATTTCAAGGGTTTTGTGCGCCCCCTTTAAAAACTGCGCTGTCACATCCCTGCCTGCAGAATTCACAACCCTTTCGTCCTGAATTTCCGAAGGCTTTCTGGGTGTTGGAAGTCCACCGAAAACCTCGGGACAAACTGCAACTATCTCACAGCCTTCAAGCTCCTTCAACAGTTCCTCACGAAGGTTGTTTCCGCCGTTATATTTACAATTTTCCCCAAGAAGACAGGCGCTGACAAACACTTTTTTCATTTTATTTTACCTCAACATAATTTTTAAGAACAAGGGCGTTTCCTTCAAGGGAATATCCCCCTACACCTGCAGGAACAAGCCAGGTATCACCCTTTACGGCATTTTCTCCGTTTATGCTTGCCTCGCCCTCTGCCACAAAAAGCAGATGAAAGCTTTCGCCAAGAGTGTCATCGGAATATTTTCCGCAAAGAGAAATTTCTGCAGAAGAAAAATACTTTTCCCTTGCCATAATTTTAACCTTAGTTTCGCCATTTTTTGTTATTTCAGGCTGTTTTTCATTTCCGGAATACGCCTTATAATCCGCAACCTCCAGCGCCTGCTGAATGTGAAGCTGTCTGCCCTGACCGTTTTTATCTACCCTGTTCCAATCAAAAACACGATAGGTTATATCCGAGCTTTGCTGAATTTCCGCAAGGAGAATCCCCTTGCCTATAGCGTGTACCGTACCTGCTTTTATGTAGAAAAAATCACCGGGTTTCACCTTAACCCTGTTCAGAATCTCATCGGTTTTTTTCTCTTCAACGGCTTTTGCAAATTCCTCTCTTGAAAGGTCACGGTTAAAACCGAAAATAAGCTCTGCACCGGGCTCACAATCAAGAATGTACCACATTTCTGTTTTGCCAAGGCTTCGATGATTCTCTCTTGCATAGTCGTCATCAGGATGCACCTGAACAGAAAGATAATCTGCCGCATCTATAATTTTAAAGCACAGCGGAAACTCTGTTCCGCCAATTTTCCCAAGTATTTCAGTAGGGTATTTTTCAGTTATTTCATCAAGTCCCATTCCGGCACATTCACCATTTGCAACGGTTGAAACACCACCGGGAATTGCCGATGCTTCCCAGCTTTCGCCTATTTTTCCGCAGGGTGTATTTTTGCCGTAAACCTCTTTTATTTTATTTCCGCCCCATATTGTTTCTTTAAAAACGGGTGTAAGTTTCATAGGATACATAGCTTTTCTCCTTTTTATTTCTTTTTGCTGAGAAACCACTCCATCAGTTCTTTGTTATAGGCATAGTCCCAGGCGTTATGCCCTACGCCTTCAAGCCTTGTGTATGTAACATCGGCATTTGTGCGTTTCAAGGCTTCCACCATTTCATCCGAGCTGTTAACGCTGACAGTCGTATCATTCACACCGTGAAATACCCACACCGGCATTTTCAGCACCGCTGCATTCCACGCCATACCGCCACCGCAAACCGGAGCGATTGCAGCAAACAAATCGGGGCGCGCCATAGCCGTGTACCAGGTTCCGAAACCGCCCATGCTGAGCCCGGTAAGGTAAATTCTGTTCTCATCAACATCAAATTCTTCCACAAGCTGCTCTATGAATTTCACTATAGATTCAACCCGTGCCGCCCAGAAGGTATCCCCGGGGCATTGAGGCATAACAACCATGCACTTTTCCTCTGCCTTTTTAAGATACTTGGCAAAACCGTGAACCTCAACCTTTACAAGGTCCTCTCCTCCGTTACCCCTCTCGCCTGCACCATGAAGCTGAACTATGAGCGGTAATTTTTCACCTTTGCTGTCTGCCGAATATTTCACAAAGGGGAAAACCCATTTTTCTTCTCTGTGTTCTGTTCTGTTCATAAAACCACCTCGTAATTTTTCAAATTAATAATATTATAATTCATTATTTTCCCATTGTCAACAATCTTAAGGTTGAAATTCCCGCGAAATTGTGATAAAATAATAGCATCAGAGAAAAGGAGTTTTGTATTATGGCAGAAAAAGCAAATTTCAAAACCAATGCCCTTCGGATAATTGAAGGACTTAAAATTAATTATACACTTCACAAATATGACCACGACGAAGGCTTTGTGGATGGCGTAGGCATCGCGGACAAGCTTGGGCAGAATCACGCTCAGGTTTTTAAAACCATTGTGACTGTTGGGGCATCCAAAGCCAATTTCGTATTTGTACTGCCGGTGGAAAAGGAAATTGATTTCAAAGCTGCCGCCCGTGTTGTGGGCGAAAAAAGCATTGAAATGATAAAGCTTACCGACCTTACAAAGGTAACCGGTTACATAAGAGGCGGCTGTTCCCCCATAGGCATGAAAAAGAAATTCCGCACAGTAATAGATGAATCCTGCACAGCTTTTGAAACCATTATGGTTAGTGCCGGAAAGGTGGGTTATCAGATGGAGCTTGCCCCCGGTGATTTAATCCGCGCAGCCGAGGCGGAAACTGCAGATATATGTCACAAATAAAACCCAAGGGGATGTTAAAAAACTCAGGATCGCAAGAAAAGAGGGTAAGAAATAGTTTTTGAAAAGTTTTTCGTATAGCTTACATCCGAAAATAAAGGTAGAAAAATCAAAATCTTTGATTTTTCTTAAAAATTTCAATCTTTTCTT
>JAZQCS010000016.1:0-13892 GCA_045546415.1 Clostridia bacterium
TGTTTGATGTCCCAAAGCTGTTTAGATAAATCCACATAATATTTATGAGGGTTTTCAAAACGCTTAACCTCTTCCCATATGGTATCCATCTGTTCAAGACAGTATTTGCGAAGCTCTTCAATTCCGGGAAGCTTATAAACAAGCTCACCTTTTTTGAAAATCTGCACCATAAGGGGGCGGGCATAAAAGTTGGAAACTGTTTTCTTTTTCCAGGTGAATTCCGGGTCGAAAATTGTAATGTCACCACTATCGTCCAAAGTTTCATCATGGAGAGTTACAATATCCGCAAAAGCCTGGTTGGTTTCCTTTGAATAAAGCCTGTAAATCTGTTTGAAGCATGGCGTTGTAATTTTTGCCACATTTTCACTAAGCTTGATTTTAGGAATTATATTACCCTTTTCATCCTCAACACCGGTAAGCTTGTACACGCCGCCCAGAACAGGTTCGGAACGGGAGGTTATAAGCCTTTCACCAACACCGAAGGAATCAATTTTAGCACCCTGAGAAATTAAATCCTGAATGATATATTCATCGAGGGAGTTGGAGACCACAATTTTACAATCGGGATAACCGGCATCGTCAAGAGCTTTTCTTATTTTATTGGTAAGGTATGTAACATCACCGCTGTCAATACGCACACCTTTGGGACGGTAACCCATAGGTGCAAGAACATCATTGAAGCATTTTATAGCATTTGGGAGACCACTTTTAAGCACGCTGTAGGTATCAATTAAAAGAGTGCAGCTGTCCGGGTAGGATTTTGCATAGGAAACAAAAGCATCATATTCGGTAGGGAACATCTGAACCCAGCTATGAGCCATTGTGCCTGCAACGGGAATGTGGTAATCACGGTCGGATATGGTACAAGAGGTGGAGCTGCAGCCGGCAATGTAGGTGGCTCTTGCACCGAGAATTGCCGCGGAGTAGCCCTGAGCACGGCGTGCACCGAATTCCATAACAGGTCTGCCCTGAGCTGCACGGACAACTCTGCTTGCTTTGGTTGCAATAAGAGTCTGGTGGTTCATACAAAGCAGAATCATAGTTTCAAGAAGCTGTGCCTGAATTACGGGACCGCGAACAGTTACAAGGGGCTCGTTAGGGAACATGGGAGTACCTTCAGGAACAGCCCACACATCGCATTCAAATTTAAAATTCTTAAGATATGTTAAGAATTCTTCTGAAAAAATCTTTTTACCGCGAAGATATTCAATATCCTCATCGGTAAACTGAAGATTTGAAAGGTAATCCACAACAGATTCAAGACCGCAGGAAATAACATAGCCGCCTTTATCGGGAACTGTACGGAAATACATATCGTAATAACCCACAGTATCACGGACGGGACTGTTGAAATAACCGCCTGCCATTGTGAATTCATAAAAATCGGAAAGCATAGTAAGGCTTTTGTTATCAATCATCGGGGATTACGCCTCCTCGCTTTCACCGAGAGCATCAATGAGCCAGAAGCCCGCAATATCCATAGCCTTTGCAAGGTTTTCGCGTTCGGCTTTTCTTACAATACGGTCTCTGCCTGCTTTTGAGTTATCCACAAGCTGAATGAGAACATTTTTTGCCACTTCAACGCCACCCTCGGTTGCTGAATCGAGAATATCCATTTCAATCATATGGCTTTCATCACGGTAACCAAGGTAAACTTTGTTGCCCTGTTTTACAAGAGGTTTGTTTTTAAAAAGAGTAACTTTTTGCTCTTCTGTTTTTTTAGCCATTAAAATCAGTCCTTTCTTGGCTTTTGTTATAACATCCTATTGTACATTATACCATAAATAAAACGATTAGTAAAGGGAAAATTTGAAAAAATTTAAAAAAATTTGTGAAAAATATAAAAAAATATCTTGCAAATTTGTGAAAAATGTAGTATTATATATGCATAGGATATTTTTTTATGATTTCAGGAGGGAAAACCCAATGAGCAGAATTTTCCAGAATGTTATTTTGCAGTTTAAAGAATTGTATGGCAGAAAGCTTGGCATTATTGACAATGCAGGTAATGTTACAGCTTGTACATACGGATTACTTGACAATCAGACCGTGGACCATATTTTAAAAAAATATGGCGATCCGGCAGCTTTTTATTCTTATGACGGATATACCTACAAACCTGTAGGGAATCGCAACAAGGTGGAATTCGTTGCTTTTTGTGAGGGTGTTGATGAAACATCGCGGACCTGTTGCAGCGCACTTGCTATTGCTCTTGCCAATATTAAAATTTTCCACGATGAAAAATACGATAAAACAAATCTTGTGAAGAACATTCTTCTGGATAACATTCTTCCCGGTGATATTCTCATTAAGGCAAAAGAGCTTAATCTGAATGTAGATGTAAGCCGTGCCTGTTTCCTTATTCAGACAACTGAAGGGACAAGTTTTTCTATTTATGATATTCTTCAGAATATGTTCCCTGAAAAAGGAAAGAATTTTATTATTAACATTGATGAACATTATGTTGCTCTTGTTAAAGAGGTTAAAGATAACGTTGATGTTAAAGAACTTGACAAAATTGCAAAATCCATTATGGATACTCTTTATACAGAAGCCCTTGTTAAGATATATGTAGGCATTGGCGGTGTTTGTGAAAATATCCGCGAGCTTGCGCGTTCCTACAAGGAGTCACAGATTGCTCTTGAGGTTGGCAGAGTTTTTGAAAGCGACAAGCAGATTGTTAATTTTGAAACTTTAGGTATAGGAAGGCTTATTTATCAGCTTCCTACAACTCTTTGTGAGCTTTTCCTTCACGAGGTGTTCAAGAAAGAGTCTCTTGACGCCCTTGACCAGGAAACAATTCTGACAATTCAGAAATTCTTCAAGCACAATCTTAATGTTTCAGAGACAGCCCGTGAGCTTTTTGTTCACAGAAACACTCTTGTTTACCGTCTTGATAAAATTGAAAAAATTACAGGTCTTGACCTTAGAGAGTTTGACCAGTCGGTTACCTTTAAGGTTGCTATGATGGTTAAAAAGTATCTGGAATCCAACGCAGTTAAATACTAGGAGGAAAACTATGACAAATACCGATAGTATGGTGGTTTTTGAAAACGTTTCCAAAACCTACGATAACGGCGTAAAGGCTCTGGATGGCGTTAGCTTTAACATAAAAAAAGGTGAGTTTGTTTTTATAATAGGTCCCAGCGGTGCAGGAAAGTCCACAATAACCAAGCTTATGATTCACGAAGAGGTTCAGGACAGCGGAAGAGTGGTTGTTGGCGATTTTGATGTGGGTAAAATTCAAAGAAGCAACATTCCCGCGCTTCGCAGAAGTATGGGAATGGTTTTTCAGGATTTCCGCCTGCTTGAAAACAAAACCGTGTACGAAAATGTTGCCTTTGCAATGGAAATTGTAGGTGCAAGCACAAAACAGATTCGCAGAAGGGTTTCAACCGTTCTTGCTCAGACCGGACTTTCAGAAAAGTGGAAGCATTATCCAAACCAGCTTTCCGGTGGTGAGCAACAGCGTGTAGGCATTGCAAGAGCACTTGTTAACAACCCTAAGTTTATTGTTGCAGATGAGCCAACGGGTAACCTTGACAACCAGACCGCAGATGGAATTATGCAGCTTCTTTGCGATATTAATCAATGCGGAACAACCATTATTATGGTAACACATTCCCAACAGATTGTTGAAAAAATGAAAAAAAGAGTTATAACCATTGCAAACGGTGTTGTGGTAAAGGATGAGCAGGGAGGTTATGAATATGATTTGGAGAGCCTGTAAAAATTATGTCGTAAAGGCTTTTTCAAACCTTTGGCGTAACCTTATGACCTCCTTTATGGCAACTGCTGTCATTGTTGCCTGCCTTGTTTTATTAGGCATTTCCCTTGTTTTTGGTTTTAACATTAATTATATTTCAGACCAGCTTAAGGGAGACTATGAAATACACGCATATGTTGATTTATCATACTCCGAAGCGGATGCAAAGAATTTACGAAGTGATATTGAGTGTGTGGAGTTTATTAAATCAGCAGAGTTTGTTTCAAAAGAACAGGCTCTTGCAGATATGGAAACTGAAATGATGGATTCAGCCTCCGCTTTTGAAATGCTTCACGGCGAAGAGAATCCTTTGCCTCACACCTTCGACATTACCCTTACAGATGTAAATCAGGCGGATTATGTGGTTAAAGCGGTTTCGGAAATACCGGGAATTGATGATGTTAAAAACCGTTCGGATATTCTGGAAAAGCTTGTTGCAATAACAAGAGCTGCTCAGCTTGCTGCTGTTTTTGCTATGCTTTTATTCGCTGTAATAAGCATTTTTATTATTTCTTACGCAATAAAAACTTCTGTAATGTCCAGAAGCCGTGAAATTGAAATTATGAAATATGTAGGTGCTACAGACTGGTATATCCGGTGGCCTTTTGTTATTGAAGGAACAATTATGGGTGTTTTTGGCGCTGTAATTGCTTTTCTTCCGGTATATTTCACATACGATTTTGTTTATACCAAATGGACTGAAATGGATTTGATTAATTTGTTCGGTCTTATTTCGCCGGGTAGTCTTTGGCTTGTTACTTTGCTTGTTTTTCTTGCAATGGGCATTGTTCTCGGTGCGGTTGGTAGTGTCCTTTCTATCCGTAAACACCTTAAGGTTTAGTGAGGTGGATTATGATAAGATTTAAAAGATTTTTTTCTGTTGTGCTTGTGATGATTATGTGCTTTTCTACAGTTTCCGTTACAGTTTTGGCGGATAACGCAAGTAATCTCAGAAGTAAAATTTCAGAGGCAGATAAGCGCATTGAGAAAGCACAGAAGGAACTGAAAAATGCACAGAACAAAAAAGCTTCTGCGGAAAAGCAAAAGGAAATTATAGATAACCAGGTGGCTGAAATTCTTTCTAACATTATATATCTTAACAATCAGATAGAAACGGCAAACAAACAGATTGCCCAGAAGGAGGAAGAAATTGTTTCAGCACAGCAGACTCTTGACAATAATAAAGAGTATTTCAAAAGGCGCGTGGTCTCTATGTATAAATCGGGAACAGGCACATACATTGAAATGTTGTTTACTGCGCAGAGTCTGAGTGATTTTTTTAATCGCATTGATATGCTGCAGTATGTTTTGAGAAACGATAAAAAAATTGTTGATGAAATGACCGCGGCAAGAGATGCTGTTATTGAAGCTAAAAAAGTAATTGAAGAGCGTAAAACCGAGCTTGAAGAGGCAAGAACCCTTTCTGTCAGTCAGAAATCCAAGCTTGATTCGGCGCTGGCTCAGCAACAGTCAATTATAAGTCAGCTTGCAAAAGAGGTAGATATAAACAAACAGGCAGCGGCAAAGGCTCAGGCAGAAAAGGAGGAGCTTAACCGTCAGCTTGAAAGAGAGCTTGCCGGACTTAAGGATGAACCGGGTGCACCTGTTTATCAGGGTGGAAAAATGGCATGGCCCGTTCCGGCAGGAGGAAGAATAACATCACCCTACGGTTACCGGACATATCCCGATGTCGGATTGCATACAGGTATTGACATTGCAATAGCAACGGGCAACACAATAGTTGCTGCCGAAGCCGGTACAGTTATCAGAGTAATTAACGGTACAACCGGTTACGGTAAATACCTGATGGTTAACCACGGTAACGGAACAGTTACTCTTTATGCCCACACAAGCAAAATTGTGGTGGCGGTTGGTCAGCAGGTGGCAAGGGGACAGAAGATTGCAGAAATTGGTTCTACCGGCTTTTCAACCGGTCCCCATCTTCATTTTGAGGTTCGCCTCAACGGTAAAGCAGTTAATCCAATTGGTTATATAACCTGATAAATTTTTGAAAGGAGCCTCTTATGGAAGGTCTGATTCATTATTTTGAACAGTTTAAAGAGCTTGGTGTGTTTATCATCTCCATGATACCTGTGGTTGAACTCCGAGGCGCTGTTCCTGTGGGTGTGGGTATGGGAATAAACCCGGTTGTTGTTTATCTTCTTGCTGTTTTAGGTAATATTCTTCCGGTTCCTTTTATTCTCGCTTTCATAAGACCCATTTTTAACGCGTTAAAGAAAACAAAGCTTTTAAACTTTGTAAAAAAAATTGAAGACAGAGCTCTTAACAAATCAAAAAAAGTTCAGGAACGAAGTGTTTTCGGACTTATGCTTTTTGTTGCGATTCCATTGCCCGGAACGGGTGCGTGGACAGGTGCACTCATTGCATCCTTACTTAATATGCGTTATAAATTTGCTCTTCCGTCTATTTTTGCGGGTGTTCTTATTTCAGGTGTGATTGTTCTTACTATTTCGCTTGTGCTTGAAATGGGAATTGTGGAATCCGGCTTTTTAAGAAGCGTGCTTGAATTTTTATCATAGTATAAAAACCACTCTTTTGGAAACAATAGTCCAAAGGAGTGTTTTTTTATGATGGGAATTATTTTCAGCATTTTAGCCGGAGCGGCAATGAGTGTCCAGGGTGTATGGAATACGAGGCTTCAGGAAAAAATAGGAATGTGGGAAACAACAGCCTTTGTGCAGGGTACAGGTTTTTTGCTTGCACTGATTGTTGCCTGGTTATTTGGTTCCGGAAGTATTAAGGCAATGGGAGATGTAAACAAACTCTACCTCTTTGGCGGAGCTCTCGGAATTATTATAACCTTTACGGTTATGAAAGGTATGAGCGCACTTGGTCCTACAGTTGCAGTTTCATGTATACTTATAGCTCAGCTTATTGTGGCGGCACTTATTGATGCATTTGGTCTTTTTGGTACTGAAAAAGCGGCTTTCGGTCTATGGAAGCTTGCAGGAGTTGGTCTTATGATAGGCGGAGTTTTATTGTTTAAGTGGAAATAAAAAATAATCCCGGCAAAAAAATTGCCGGGATTATTTTAGTTGATTTTTATTACGATTTCCTCATTAAATTCTTTTCCGCAGTTGAAAATCAGTTCTGTTATATATACAGTTTCATAATTTTGCAACTCTTCACGGAAGCTGTGAGAACGAACAGACGAGTCTTTAATCACATTAATTTTGCCGCTTGCGGGGCAAATAAGCGTAACCTCACCAATTGTTACTTCATTACCGTTTACTATGGGCTCAACATAGGAAATGAAATGTTCGTTTACTGTGTTTTGGTCATCGGTAAAATTCATTTTTTCGTTGATTTTTACTGTATTGTCATCAAGAGTAAACATCCGGTTATATTCAGTTATTCCACAGGGCGGATAAGCCTTTGAAAGATCGAGAGCAAAGGTGTTGTTGCCGTATGTGGTTGTGGCTGCAAAATACTGTTTTCCGTGTTGCTGAATTACACCATTAATTATGGGCACATTGTGACCTCTCGAGCAAGCTACAATGTTTTCCTCATAACGGGCAGGAATCCTGAAGTAGTTTTTGTTATAGTAAGCCGCGCCAAAGTCAATAAGCTGCTGACCGTTATCGGTAAAAATAATAAAGTTTCCCAGGTCGTTGTGGTTATGGCTTTCTTCATTGTGACCGCCTTTTGCGGTAAATGAGTATTTGGCTTTTTTATTAATGTACCATTTTACCTTTCCGTCATATTCCTCGGAAATTATAAGAGGCTGTTCCGCGGTATTGAGATAATCGGCATTTGTCCATAAAAGGGTACGGATAGCATCCTTGAAAAACTGTGAAAGAGTTTTTGAAGCAAATGACGGGTCAAGAGGATATGCGGATTCATAGTTATCTGCAAGAAAATGGTTGAGTCCGATGTTATATCTGAATGAATGTGAGCCGTCAGAATAACTGATAGTGTGGTCTTTTCTTATGTATGCTCTGCATCCAAAGGTTGCGACTTTTTCGGCACCGGAAACTTTGAACATATCACAATTTCCCTTTGTGTGTTCTCTGAGCATATCCGCGAAATACACATAGTTGGAAAAACCGTAGTTCCAGTAACTGATGCCTTCTTCACAGATGCCGGTTTCGCCAAAGGTTGAAAGGTACCTTGTAAGAGGATTGATAAGTCTGTCGCGGAACAGAGGAAACTTTTCAGGAGCCATGTATAGGATGGTCATACCAATACTTCCACAGCAAACTCCTGTCCAGTTGTTACCGCCACCCTCAAAAAAATGATAGTTATTTATGTATGAATTAATAATTCTGTCGTTGAGCTCATATTTTATTCGTTCATTTATACGGGGCTCAAATTCATCGTGTAAAATGTTATAGATTTCAGCAATGGAAGCACCGGTTTCTGCCGCAAAAAGGTCAATGTACACTCTTGCACAGTAGGGATCAGAGTTTTTTACATCGTTTGCAATATGAGCAGGTACAGCCCAGGCAAACTCACCGCAGATTTCCCATATAACATCCTGCAAAATTGCAAGGTCTTCGGGGTTGCGGTCAAATATATAGCGGATTGCATACGCCATAAGCACACGGCGGCGCTCAAAGTACGGAGTTTCAAATTTCTGCCGGTCACCTGTTTCCACAAACAGACGGTATGCGCTGTAAGGAAGGTCAGGACAGGGGTTTGCCTTGTTTCTTTCGATAATATCGTTTATAAATTTGAAATAATCGTTAAAAAAGGGATTGTTTTTTATTTCCTTTATTTTCTCAGGTGTGAGTAAATCTTTAATCATAATCTTACCTCTCTCAGTCAATGTTAATTACAAAAGTTTCATCAAAATCTTTGCCGCATTCAAAGTAAATTTTGGTTATATAAATTGTATCATAGTTTCCAAGATTTTCGTCAAAATTATGAGGACGAACTTTTTCTTCGGAAAAGGTTATTTTTCCGTTTTGGGGGCAAATTATTACAGTTTCGCCAAGTTTTACTGTGTTACCTGAAATTTCAGGGTGTGCAAATGAAATAAAGTGTTGCTCTATGGTATTGGAAGGCTTATTAAAGCTTATTTTATCGTTAATTGTAACGGAATTTTCACCAAGAGCGAAATCTCTTGTATAGGCTGTCATTCCACAGTCCGGATATGCTTTTGAAAGGTCGAGGACAAAACGGTCATTTTCATGAATGGGGGAGGTGGCTCTGAACTGACCACCATTTGTTTGTAAAACGCCGTTAATAACAGGCACGTTATGTCCTCTGGAGCAGGCAACAATGTTGTCTCTGTAACGCTCGGGCAATTTAAAATACTGTTGATAGTAGTAGGGAACACCGTAATCAATAATCTGCTGACCGTTATCGGTGTAAATTATAAAGTTGCCAAGGTCGTTATGGTTATGACCTTCTGCATTACTTCCGCCTTTGGCAGTAAAGGAATATTTTGTTTTTTTGTTTATGTACCAGCACAGCTTGGGTTCGAAACTTTCGGCAGTAATAACCGCGGGTTCTGTATCGGTGTAAAACTCGGGGGTTATCCAAAGGAAGGTGCGGATAGCATCCTTGAAAAAGCGATAAAGTGTTTTTGTGGCATAGCCGCTGTAAACAGGCTGAACACTTTCAAAGGTAGAACTGAGAAAATGGTCGAGTCCCAAATTAAACTGATAGGAGCGTGAACCGTCGGCATAGCTTATGGTATAATTTTTTCTTATATATGCGTTATAACAGAAACCGGCAATAGTCTCGACCCTGGGAGTGTTTAAAATGTTAATTCTGCCTTTGGAAAATTCTTTCAGCATATCTGCAAAATAAATATAGTTTGAAAAACCGAAGTTCCAGTAGGATATTCCTTCTTCGCAAATACCTGTTTCCCCGAATGTACCAATGTAACGATTGAGTATTGACAATATTCTGTCCCGGTAAAGGTCGAATTTTTCGGGTGCCATATACAGGATGGTCATACCCACACTTCCGCTGCAAACTGCCGCCCAGTTGCTAAGACCGTTTTCAAAATCGTTGAAATAATTATTTGCATAGGAATCAATAATTCGTTTGTTGATTTCATATTTGATTCGCTCGTTTATACGTGGCTCGAATTCATCGTGTAATATATCATATATTTCCGCAAGAGAAGCGCCTGTTTCAGCAGCAAACAAATCAATCCAGATACTAACCAAATCGGGGCGGTCATCAGGAACCTGAAGTATATGAGCAGGAAGTGCCCAGGTGAATTCACCGCAAATTTCCCATATAATGTCCTGCAAAGCTACAAGGTCATCGGGGTTACGATAAAAAATATAACGAATTGCATACGCAAGCAGAATACTTCTTCGATCAAAATAAGGTTTTTCGTACTTATCACGGTTACCTGTTACAACGCAAAGACGGTAATCACTGTATTTTAAATCGGGCAGGGGAGAATCGCCATGTTTTTCAATAATAGAATTGATATTTTCAAGATAGGGTTTATAAACAGGATGTGTTTTAATTTGCTGGATTTTTTCAGGGGTAAGTAAGTTTTTAAGCATAGGAGCACCTCACATTTTCAAGATACATTCATTATATAATAATAGCATGGAAAAGTCAAGGTAAAATGTGCTTTGTTTCTGCATTTAACAGCAAATTTTACATATAAAAAAGCCGCAGTCCGAAGACTGCGGCAAAAGTTTTGCTATTTAGAATTAATATTCAAGTGCAGCAAGCTTTTTGTAGTAAGCAAGTCTGCTCATAGCATCGTCCTTGTTCTGTGCAAGAAGCTTTTCAGCAACATCGGGGAACTGCTTAAGAAGAGATGCGTAACGAACCTCACCCTTAAGGAATTCTTCAAAGTCACCTGTGGGTTCTTTAGAGTCAAGCTTGAAGGGATTCTGACCGGCTAATGCAAGATCAGGATTGTATCTGTAAAGAGGCCAGTAGCCACACTCTACAGCAAGCTTAGCTTCAAACTGAGATTTGCCCATACCCTTGGAGATACCGTGGTTGATACAAGGAGCGTAAGCGATAATAAGAGAAGGACCGTGGTAAGCTTCAGCCTCTCTCATAGCATCAAGAAGCTGCTTCTGGTTAGCACCCATACATACGCTTGCAACATAAACATAACCGTAAGACATGGTGATAAGACCAAGGTCTTTTTTCTTAACTCTCTTACCAGCAGCTGCAAACTTAGCGATAGCTGCAGTAGGAGTAGCCTTAGAGGACTGACCGCCTGTGTTGGAGTAAACTTCAGTATCCATTACAAGAATGTTTACATCTTCTCCGCTTGCAAGAACATGGTCAACACCGCCGTAGCCGATATCATAAGCCCAACCGTCACCACCGAAGATCCAGATGGATTTCTTTGTGAACAGGTCAGCCATTTCGTTAATTTCTTCAAGAAGAGCCTTTGTTTCGCCTTCAGTATTAGCGATTGCTTCGGGTAAAGCAGCTTTAATTTCTTCGGAAATAGCCTTTGAAGCTTCACCTTCATCCTTGTTTGCAAGCCAATTATTGAACAGGTCTGCCATCTTGTCGCAGCAGGGGTTCTCAAGGAACTTCTTAACAAGGTCAGCAAGCTTTTCTCTTCTCTGAGACATTGCAAGATTGAAACCGAAACCGAATTCAGCGTTATCTTCAAACAGAGAGTTAGCCCATGTGGGACCATAACCCTTGTCGTTTGTTGTGTAGGGGTTGGTGGGAGCAGAACCACCGTAGATTGAAGAACAACCTGTAGCGTTAGCAACCATCATTCTGTCACCAAACAGCTGTGTAACAAGTTTAACATAAGGAGTTTCGCCACAACCTGCACAAGCACCTGAGAACTCGAATAAGGGCTTGGAGAACTGGCTGTCCTTAACTGTGGACTTGTTGATTTCAACAGCGGGCTCGGGAAGTGTCTGAGCATATTCCCAGTTAGCTTCTTCAGCTTCGGAAATGTTAGCAAGGGGTTCCATAACAAGAGCTTTGGTCTTGGAAGGACAAACATCAGCACAGTTACCGCAACCTGTACAATCAAGGGGGCTGAGCTGCATTCTGAACTGAAGACCTTCGTATGCCTTACCGTTAGCCTTCTTTGTAGCAAATGTTTCAGGAGCTGCTGCTACCTGTTCATCTGTAAGAAGGTAGGGTCTGATACAAGCATGAGGACATACATAAGCACACTGGTTACACTGGATACAGTTGTCAATAATCCAATTGGGAACATTAATTGCAATACCTCTCTTTTCGTACTTTGTTGTGCCTGCAGGTACAATACCGTTAGCATTATCAACAAAAGCAGAAACGGGAAGCTTGTCACCCTTCTGAGCAAGGATGGGTTTAACAACATCATCAAAATATTCTGTAGCGGGAACAGCTACGGGAACAGCACCTTCAGTTGTTGTTGCCCAGCTTTCGGGGTAAGCAATTTCAACAAGGCCGTTAAGACCTGCTTCAACAGCGGCGTTGTTCATGTTAACAACCTTTTCACCCTTCTTACCGTAGGACTTAACAATAGCTTCCTTCATGTAGGTTACAGCGTCAGCCTCAGGGATGATTGCTGCAAGTTTGAAGAATGCGGACATCATAATCATGTTGATTCTGTTGCCAAGACCGATTTCAGCACCAAGCTTGATAGCATCAATGTTGTAGAACTTAATCTTCTTCTGTGCAATTACATTCTTCATTGCAGCAGGAAGCTGTTTGTCAAGCTCTTCAACTGTGCTCCAGGGAGAGTTCAGAAGGAATACGCCGCCTTCTTTAAGACCGTCAAGCACATCGTAACGAGTTACATAAGAAGAGTTATGGCAAGCTACGAAATCGGACACTGTAAGTAAATAAGGAGCCTTGATGGGAGTATCACCAAAACGAAGGTGAGATACTGTAATACCACCGGACTTCTTGGAGTCGTAAGAGAAGTAACCCTGAGCGTACTTGTCAGTATGGTTACCAATAATCTTGATGGAGTTCTTGTTAGCACCAACGGTACCGTCAGAACCAAGACCGAAGAACTTGCAACGGCTTACACCTGCGGGAGAAGCGTCGATTTCTTCTTTAATATCAAGAGAAAGACCGGTTACATCATCAACAATACCAACTGTGAAGTGGTTCTTGGGAGTAGCTTCTGCAAGGTTGTCATAAACAGCCTTAACCATAGAAGGTGTAAATTCCTTGGAAGCAAGACCGTATCTGCCGCCAACAACTGTTACATCAAGACCTGCTTCTTTAACTGCTGTACAAACATCAGCAAAAAGAGGTTCGCCAAGTGCACCGGGTTCTTTTGTTCTGTCAAGAACAGCAAGAGCCTTTGCAGATGCGGGGATTGCACTGATAAAGTGCTTGATAGAGAAGGGTCTGTAAAGACGAACTTTGACAACGCCTACTTTTTCACCCTTAGCTGTAAGATAGTCAACTGTTTCTTCAACAGCATCACAGCCGGAGCCCATAAGAATGATAACTCTGTCAGCATCGGGAGCACCGTAGTAATCAAACAGGTTGTACTTTCTGCCTGTTACTTCGTAAACCTTCTGCATAGCATCTTCAACAATTTCAGGAACTGCATCATAGTACTTGTTGCAAGCTTCTCTGTTCTGGAAGAAGATGTCGGGGTTCTGTGCTGTACCTCTCTGTTCAGGATGCTCAGGATTCATGCTCTTTGCACGGAAATCCTTTATAGCGTCCCAATCAACCATTTTTGCGATATCTTCATAATCGATAGCATCAATCTTCTGGATTTCATGAGATGTTCTGAAACCGTCAAAGAAATGAAGGAAAGGAACTTTTGCCTTAAGGGTTGCAAGGTGAGCAACAGTAGCAAGGTCCATAACCTCCTGAACGGATGCAGAAGAAAGCATTGCAAAGCCTGTCTGACGGCAAGCCATTACGTCGGAATGGTCACCGAAGATAGAAAGCGCATGAGATGCAATACAACGAGCACTAACATGGAAAACTGAGGGGATAAGTTCACCTGCAATTTTGTACATGTTGGGGATCATAAGAAGTAAGCCCTGAGATGCGGTAAAGGTTGTGGTAAGAGCACCTGCAGAAAGAGAACCGTGTACGGCACCTGCTGCACCTGCTTCAGACTGCATTTCAGCAATCTTCATAACCTGACCGAAAATGTTCTTGCGGCCGTGTGCGGCCCATTCATCACAAACTTCTGCCATGTTGGAAGAAGGAGTGATGGGGTAGATGGCAGCTGTGTCAC